>NZ_BAAHCB010000018.1:31232-104695 GCF_054776215.1 Glycomyces tarimensis | reverse complement strand
CAACCCGAACCCTACCGGCCCGGGAGATCAAGGTGTCAACGTCAAAGGGTTAAGCCCCTCCCCACTCGAGACCTCACCGCCCCGGTCGGCTTGTTCTCTGGGAAGCGGCTGCGTCCCGGCCTGAACGCGCAGGTCATCACCGACTTGCGCGGCAGCGTCATCGATGGGGGCCAGATCGTGGTCGGAGCGGTCCACGACGCCAAGGCGTTCAAGGAATCCGGGCTCGTGAAGAGCTACGAGATTCACCTGTCCGGGGAGGGGCCGAGCCTGATCGGCGACCTGGGCTACCTCGGCGTGGTGCCGTTGACGCCGTACCGGAAACCGGACTACCGCGAGCTCACCACCGCCGAGTGGCTGTTCAACCGGCAAATGAACCGGCGCCGGTGGGTAGTCGAGCAGGGCATCGCGCATCTTCGCTCGTGGAAGATCCTCGCCACCGGCTACCGTCGGCCCCTGCCGAAAGCCGACCGGACACTACAGACCGTGATCAAGCTCCAGATGTACCGACATCACTCAGAAGCAGCTTTTGAATGAACTTGCCTGTGTCCCTTCCTCAGGTTGGGTCTCAAGGAAGTTCACCGCTACGTCTTCCGCAACTGGGCTGCGGCATAGCCCACACGCCGCTGACTTCGACAGTCTGCTGTCATGGATGCTTCGCAACCAGGTTCCCCAAGCCGCAGCTTCGCTGCACATGAGCACAGTTGTCACATGGCAACAGGTTCAACAAAATCTGAAACCAGTTCTAACTTACGGCAGTCAAGTTAGCCGACCGTGCCCATTCGAGGCTGGCCCGCCCTCTGCCTTCGGATAACTCATCGCGTTCAGAATTCCTTGTGCCAGCTCCGAAGCATGGTCCCTGAAGAAGCCGACTTTGAGATTGAAATCTTCTTCGGAAGCACTCAGCTGATCCTTTACCGATATCAGCAATGCATAACATGAATGAACTTCCTGCAAGCTCAGATCAAGCCCATACTTCTTTGATTTTCCGTAATCTAGCTCAATCGCAGACTCAATTCGATCACGGATAGTCTCAAACGGAAAACCGCAGAGCACAACCTGGACTTCCTCTTCCCCATTACACACTCTCATTGCATGCAGCAGGGAGTTCATGAGAAGGCGATACGAATTTTGCGACAGTTCAAGGATATACCTAGAACCTGACCTCTTAATCACCGACCGAAATCTCATACACCAATCACAATCCAGTAAATCGCCGAGTGAACTTATCCCATTCCATATGGTAGGCATGGATCATATATCCGTTCTGTATGATCACCACCCCCTTTTCATGATCATAGGTAGACTGAATTGTTGAACTCGAAGGGTCGCTATGCGTCATATTACCCTCGAAACCAGAAATATATTCGGCAAGCTTCCTTGGATCACTTCCTATCCCGAATAAAGTGAGAAGCAGCGTCTGCGGAACTATTACAAGTACCACACATCCTCTGGAAGTTGTAGTCGACCCCGGCTGCAACGTTATCTCCATAGAGATACTGGAGCTCGTCATAACGTCATCTCCAATGCCTCCACAGTTGTGAGTAAGGACTGAAAGGCCAGCGGAGGCTACAAAGACCTCCTAACATATTGGGATGCAGCGACACTGGTGGGGCGGTGTGGGCTCGTGTTTGTTCTCTGGGTGAGTGAACAAACCCTGGATCGTCGAGGATGAGCTGTGGGCCCTGATCGAACCGCTGCTGCCGGTTGGCCTCCGAGACAGCGCGGGCCAAAGCCCCTTTCGGACTGGCTGTGCCTCCAAGGAATTCTCTTCGTGCTCCATACTGGAATCGGATGGGAGCATCTGCCGCAGGAGCTCGGGTTCGGTTCGGGGATGACCTGCTGGAGGCGGCTGGATCGGTGGTGCCAGTCCGGTGTCTTCGAGGGGCTTCACCGCCTGCTGCTGGCTCGGCTGCATGCGGCAGGCCAGTTGGACTGGTCCCGAGTCTGCGTCGACGCGAGTCATCTGAAGGCCAAGCGAGGAGGCGTTGGGGTCGGTCCTTCCCCGGTCGACCGTGGCAAGCCCGGATCGAAGCATCATGTGGTCTGCGATGGAGCTGGACTGCCGCTGAAGGTCATCACTACCGGCGGCAACGTGCCCGACATTGCCATGGCCGAGACACTCATCGCTGCCATTCCACCGGTCGCAGGGCGCGTCGGCCGTCCTCGGTCGAAGCCCGATGCAATCCTGGCTGACAAGGGGTACGACTCGATCGCGTTCCGGACCTATCTCAAGCGACGCGGCATCCTGGCAGTGATCTCACAGCGCAAGCGACGCGACATCATCGGGCTCGGCAACCGGCGCTGGGTCGTCGAACGCACGATCTCGCACCTCCACCAGTTCAAGCGCCTCGCCGTCCGCTGGGAACGCCGCCTTGACCTGCACGAAGCCCTCACCAGTCTTGCCTCGGCGCTGATTTGCTGGCGCCGACTCGAACGCATGTGGGCGCCTCTGCGATGGCATTGCCAGTCGGCTCCTGCCGGGCAGAATGACGGTCTCGAAGTGGGTCGATTACCGGCTACGCGGGCGTGGCCGTGTCGAGATGGCGGGTGTCGCCGAGGCGGATGACCAGGCGGCCGCGGTAGAGGTCGTCCTCATACAGTGTGGTGATGCTGCCCGAGGGCGCCTTGAAGACGGCGTACCCCATCGATTCGATCGGCATTTTAATCCAAGCGGCCACCACGAACGTCAAGGCGAAACCGTGGGTGACGATGATCTGGTGCTCGCACGATCGCTGAAGGATCTCTTCCATGGCTGCGCCGATGCGCTTCGCCACTGTTGACTTCGTTTCAGCGCCTGGTACATCGGCGTGGTCCATCCGGTTCCCATCTGCCGGCGGAGCAGTGAAGAGGCGGTCCCACTCCTCGTCCGGTCTGCCCTCGGCCTCGCCGAACGACATCTCCCGCCAGCGGGAATCCAGAACCGGCTGTACCCCAAGGTGTTCGGCGATCGCTCTGGCCGTCTGGGTGGTGCGCCGGAGGTCGGAGGCATGCAGCTCCACCTCGGCACCGTCGGGCACCTGGATCCGCAGCGCCTGGCCGATGGACCGCGCTGAACGGAGACCGGCGGGCGTGAGCTGGGAATCGTGCCACCCCCCGACCAGACCCTCGACATGGTGAGTCGCTTCAGGATGAGTGACGACATAGAGCGTGCGCACCGGCGGGCCTTTCGTGGAAGGGGATCGCCTGACCCTAGACCACGATCATCACGGTCCGCTGGCGCCCCGAATTGTGTTAGGGGGTCAAAGTACGTATGCGTTGACGATATTGCAAGGACGGCAGCACCACGTCTGCGACCTCCCGCGATTCCCGCTCGCAGAGGCCGAGAAGGCTGTCGCCGCCCACTACGCCACCTTTGCCGTCACCGAGGCCGAGCGCGCGGAGATCGAACAACATCTCAACGACGCCGTCAACAGCCGTGAGATCACCACCAAGGCCCCGCGCCAGCGCCTGCGGTCTGAACTGACCCGGCTCAGCCACCTCGAAGATCAGTGCCTCGACCTCATCGGCCAACACGGATGGCCGACCGAGAAGCTGACCGACCGGCTCAAGGACATCAACCTAGAGCGGGACAAGATCAAGCAGAGCCTTGATGAAGCTACCGCAGTCGACCTCGAAACCGCCCGGCAACGCCTTACGAGCCTGCTGAGGCTACTCGACCAACCGCGAGCGCTCTTCGAAGCGCTCCCCGACGACTTGCGCAAGACCCTCGGCGCCCTCTGCTTCGAGAAGCTGCATCTCGACGCCGACGACTCCGAGAGCCCCCGCATCGGCCTCGACGAGCCTGCCACTCACGTTCGGCCGCTCCGCGAGCACCTGCAAGAATCCAGAGCCTGCGGCTACCAACAGGGCAAAACGTCAGAACCCCGGGCCCCAAAAAGGTGCCCAGGGTTCGAACAATCATTCTCTTGTCGGGCTGACAGGACTTGAACCTGCGACCCCTTGACCCCCAGTCAAGTGCGCTACCAAGCTGCGCCACAGCCCGTTCCGCTGCCTCGTCGGCAGCGGTGACAACTGTAGCCTATCGTCTCCGGCACCGCTGCGGCGAGGTCCCCGATGTGAGGCGCGCCTGGTCAACGGCTATTTGCGCTGGCCCTTCTTGCGGGGCTCGCGCGGCTTGACGGCGAGTTCGATCGGCGTCCCCGGGAAGCCGAAGTCCTCGCGCAGGCGCCGCTGGATGTATTTGAGGTATTGCTTGTCGAGCAGCGCCGAGGTGAACAGGATGAAGCGCGGCGGCTCGGTGCCGGCCTGGGTCGCGAACAGGATCTTCGGGGCCTTGTTCGCGCGCACGGGGTGCGGGTGGGCCGACTGGAGCGCGCTGATCCACTGGTTCAGCTCGCCGGTGGTGATGCGCTGGCCCCACCCTGCGAGAGCCTCGCGGAGCGCCGGCGCCAGCTTCGTGATGGCGCGGCCGGTCGTGGCCGAGACGTTGACGCGGGGCGCCCAGGCGACCTGGAGCAGCTCCCGGTCGATCTCCTTCTCCAGGTAGTAGCGGCGGTCCTCGTCCACCAGGTCCCACTTGTTGAAGGCCAGGACCAGCGCTCGACCGGACTCCACGACCTGGGTCAGCACCCGCTGGTCTTGCTCGGAGATCGGCTCCGAGGCGTCCAGCAGGACCACCGCCACTTCGGCGGCCTCGACTGCGTTCTCGGTGCGAAGCGAGGCGTAGTACTCGGTGCCGGATGCGAACTTGACGCGCTTGCGCAGCCCCGCGGTGTCGACCAGAACCCATTCCTCGCCGTCGATCTCGACAACGGAGTCGACGGGATCGACGGTCGTGCCCGCGACGTTGTCGACCACCGCGCGTTCCTCGCCGGCGAGGCGGTTCAGCAGACTCGATTTGCCCACGTTCGGGCGGCCCACCAGCGCGACGCGGCGGGGGCCGCGTTCCTTGAGCTGTCCCGTGGGCACCTCGGGGAAGGCCCACACGATCTGGTCGAGCAGGTCGCCCGAGCCGCGCCCGTGCAGGGCCGACACCGGGTGCGGCTCGCCCAGGCCCAGACGCCACAGGTCCGCGACATCGGCCTGCTGGCGCTCCGAGTCGACCTTGTTCGCCACCAGGATCACCGGCTTCTTCGCCCGGTGCAGAATGCGCGCGGCGGCCTCGTCGCCGTCGGTCGCACCGACGCGGGAGTCGACCACGAACACCACCACGTCGGCGGTGCGCATCGCCAGCTCGGCCTGCATCGTGATCGACGCGGCCATGCCTTCGGCGTCAGGGTCCCACCCGCCGGTGTCGACGAGGCTGAAATCGCGGCCGGCCCACTCGGCGTCGTAGGCGATCCGGTCGCGCGTGACGCCCGGCTCGTCCTGGACGACCGCGGCGCGGCGGCCGAGGATGCGGTTGACCAGCGTCGACTTGCCCACGTTGGGTCGGCCTACGACGGCAACCGTCGGGACCGGGGCTCGCTCGACGGTGTCGAGTTCTTCCCAGGTCGCTTCGTCAGTCATTGATGTCCCTGTTGTTCAGCAAAGCCAAGATCTTCGCGACGACCTCGACGATCGGCAGGTCGGTTGAGTCGATCACCGTGGCGCCCTCGGGCGCTTCGAGCGGTTTCGTCGTCTTCGAGTCTGCCCCGTCCCGGCGCGCGATGTCGGCCTTAGTGGCGGACTCGTCAGCGCCGAACTCCAGGGCGCGCCGCTTGGCGCGGGCCTCGGGGTCGGCCGTGAGATAGACCTTCACGTCCGCGTCGGGCGCCACGACCTCGACGATGTCGCGGCCCTCGACGACGATGCCCTTCTTCGCCTCGGCGATGATGCGCTGCTGCTCGGCGATGAGGTGCTTGCGGACGGTCTTGTTGCCCGCCACGGCGGAGACGGCCTGGGTGACGTCGTCGCGGCGGATCGCGAGGCCGGCGTCCTCGCCGTCGACGCGAGTGAAGGGGTCTTCAGGGGCGGTTCCGAACTCGAGCGTGGCGCTCTTGACCGTCTTGGTGACCTCAGCGGTCTGCGAGGGGTCGACCCCGGCTTTGAGCACCGCGTAGGTGGCGGCGCGATACATCGCTCCGGTGTCCAGGTAGGCGGCGTCGATAGCGGTCGCGAGTGTCTTGGAGACGGTGGACTTTCCTGCCCCCGACGGGCCGTCGATCGCGACGACCGGTGCGCTCTTGGTGTGCTCAGGCACTGTCTCGCTCCGTTCTTCTACTGCAAACCACGCAAACCTACATCATGCCTGGCTGCGGGCTGTCAGGGCTTGTCTACGACGCGGGCGCCCAGTGGCCACAGCGCGAGCGGGATCATCTTCCAGTTCGCCACCGCCAGCGGGATGCCGATGATCGTGATCGCCTGGAGCAGACCGGTGACCAGGTGGGCCAGTGCCAGCTCCCAGCCGAACAGGATCAGCCAGAGGACGTTCGCGACCAGCGACAGGCATCCTGCCGCCGGTTCGCGCACGATCGTCCTTCCGAACGGCCACAGCACGTAGCCGGCCAGCCGCATGTTGGCGATCCCGAACGGGATCGTCACGATGAAGACGCAGAACAGCAGCCCCGTGAAGAAGTAGCCGATGGCGAGCCAGAGCCCGGCGAGTACGAACCAGATGATATTGAGAATGGTTGACACGTCCGAAGCCTAACCGGCCGTCGCCCACGCTGTCGGTACAGCAGGCTAGAGTCCGACCTCCCGGTACAGCAGCCCCACCTCGTCGGGGGTGAGCTTGCGGATCGTTCCGGGCTTGAGGAGCCGCAGCTTCACCGGCCCGATCTCGGTGCGCACCAGACGCGAGACCCGGTGCCCCACCTCGTCCATGAGCCGCCTCACAATGTGCTTGCGTCCCTCGTGGATGGTGATCTCGATCAGTGACTGGCCGGCGTGCTCGTCGATGATCTTGAGCTTGTCGGCCTTCGCCATGCCGTCCTCGAGCTCGACGCCCGACAGCAGCCGGTTCCAGGTCGGCTTGTCGAGGATGCCGGCGATCTGCGCCCGGTAGACCTTCGGCAGGCCGTGCGAGGGGTGCATGATCCGGTTGGCCAGCTCCCCGTCGTTGGTGAGCAGCAGCAGCCCCTCGGAGTCGGTGTCGAGCCGCCCGACGTGGAAGACGCGCTGCTCGATGCCGCCGGTGAAGTCGCCGAGGCAGGTACGCCCCTCCTCGTCCTCCATGGTCGAGACGACCCCGCGGGGCTTGTTGATCGCGAAGTACACGGTGTCGACGTCGGTGATCACGCGCTTGCCCGAGACGTGGATGACGTCCTTGTCGGTCTGCACGCGCTGGCCGAGGCGCGCGGGCTCGCCGTTGACCTTGACCTTGCCGCGGGCGATCAGGTCCTCGGCCGCCCGCCGGGAGGCGATCCCGGCCTGGGACAGCACCTTCTGCAGGCGTACGCCTTCTGCGTCAGCTTTGTTCATCATCCTCGATATCCGTCACATCGTCCGGCAGGAACGGGGCCAGCTCTGGAAGCTGGGCGACCGAGTCCAAACCGAGTTTCTCCAAGAACAGGGTGGTGGTGCGGTAGAGCGTCGCCGTCGAATCGGGGTCGGAGCCGCACTCCTCGACCAGTCCGCGCGCCAGCAGCGTCCGGATGACCCCGTCGCAGTTGACCCCCCGGATCGCCGAGATGCGACCCCTGGTGACCGGCTGCCGGTAGGCGACGACGGCGAGCGTCTCCAGGGCCGCCTTGGTGAGGCGGGCGGAGGCGCCGTCGGTGACGAACCGTTCGACATAGCGGGCGTAGTCGGTCCGTGTGTAGAACCGCCAGCCGCCGGCTTGGCGACGCAGATCGAATCCGCGTCCGTCGCCAGTGTATTCGGCGCTCAATCGGCCGAGCGTCTCGCGCACCTGCGAAAGTGGCCGCTCCAATACCGAGGACAGGAAGTCCTCCGAAAGCGGCTCCTCGGCGATCATGAGGATGGCCTCCAGAACGGCCCCGAGGTCGACGTCGTCGGGAACGGGCGCGGCGGCGGTCGGCGGCGTCTCCGGCTCGGCTTCGGCCTGCGGTTCGGGCTCCGCTTGAGCGAGTGCCTGAGCGTACTCGTCGCGCTCGTCGGCCGGCTCGTCGGCGGGTGTGTCGGGCCGGGCGGCCCCGCCCTCCTCGCGCTGCCACGGCGGCCGCCACTGGGCGACCTCGGCCTCGAACGGCTGCTCACTCATCTGTCTGCTCCTCCCCCGTCTGCGGACTGCCCGCGTACTCGTCGACCTCGATCTCGCTCGCGTCGCCGCCGTGCCAGCGCACCGTCAGCTCGCCGAGCGCCTGCATCTGCTCGAACCCGACCAGGGCCTCCCGGTAGAGCTCGAGCAGGGCCAGGAACCGGGCGACGACCTCCAGGTGGGTCTCGCAGTCGGAGACCAGGGCACGGAATGTGGCGGTCTGGACGCGCTGGAGGCGGCGGGTCAGGATCACGGCGTGCTCGCGGACCGAGACGCGCTGCTGGTGGACGTGGTCGGTGCCGACCTGCGGCACCGGTTTGGGCTTCATGGCCTTGCCTGCCAGGGCGGCGAGCTGTTCGGGGGTGATGTCGAGGACGAGTTCGGGGAGCAGGCCGCGGTAGCGCTCTTCGAGGCCGGTGGAGCGCGGCACGCGGGTCGAGGCGGTCTCGGCGAGCCCGGCGAGGTGGGAGGCGGCCTCCTTGTAGGCCTTGTACTGGAGGAGGCGGGCGAAGAGGAGGTCGCGCGCTTCGAGCAGCGCGAGGTCCTCTTCGTCGTCGATGACGGTGTTCGGCAGCAGCCGGGCGGTCTTGAGGTCGAGGAGGGTGGCGGCCACGAGCAGGAACTCGGAGGTCTCCTCGAGGTTCCAGGCCTCGTCGAGGGCGGCGACGTAGGCGATGAACTCGGAGGCGATCTGGTGGAGGGCCAGCTCGGTGACGTCGAGCTTGTGCTTGCCGATCAGTTGCAGCAGCAGATCGAAGGGCCCCTCGAAGTTGTCGAGGCGGACGTGGAAGCCGGTCTCGGGCTCCGCCGTCTCGACGTCCCGCTGGGGCGGGAGCTGGGGTCGCTGCTGGTCGGTCACGCACGCAAGCTTAGACGGGAGCCGTGAGCGCCCAAGGGTGAACTCTGGGTTCCGAGTGGCGCGGGATGCCGGATCCGGTCGGTCCCATCACTTGTCGGTGGCGGCGATGAGCTCCCTCGCGAGCTGGCGGTAGGCCCGGGCGCCGGAGGAGGCGGGGGCCCAGGTGGTGATCGGTTCGCCGGCCACGGTGGTCTCCGGGAAGCGCACGGTGCGGGTGATGACCGTCGAGAACACCTTGTCGCCGAAGGCTTCGGCGACGCGCTGGAGCACCTGCCGGGAGTGGGTGGTGCGCGAGTCGTACATGGTGGCGAGGATGCCGTCGAGCTCGAGGTCGTAGTTGAGCCGCTCGCGGACCTTGTCGACGGTGTCGAGCAGCAGCGCCACACCACGCAGAGAGAAGAATTCGCATTCGAGCGGGACGAGGACCGAGTGCGCCGCTGTGAGCGCGTTGACGGTCAGCAGGCCCAGGGACGGCTGGCAGTCGATGAGGACGAAGTCGAAGTCGGGGATGATCGGGCGCAGGACCCTGGCGAGGGTCTGCTCGCGGGCGACCTCGTTGACGAGCTGGATCTCCGCCGCCGACAGGTCGATGTTGGCCGGCAGCAGCCGCAGCCCGGCCACGTTCGTCTTCATCATGACGTCGTCGATGTCGACGTCCTCTTGCATCAGGAGGTTGTAGACGGTGAGGTCGAGGGTGTGAGGGTTGGTGCCGAAGCCGACCGACAGCGCGCCCTGGGGGTCGAAGTCGACCAGCAGGACCTTGCGACCGTACTCGGCCAGCGCGGCGCCCAGGTTGATCGTCGTGGTGGTCTTTCCCACGCCGCCTTTCTGATTGGCCATGGCGATGACGCGAGCGGGGCCGTGGCGCTCCAGCGGCTGCGGCTGCGGGATGTCGCGCTTGCCCGTGTAGCTCTCGGGGTCGGCCGAGGTCAAGTCGCTGTCCGAGTCGGCGGGCGGAACTTGCGCGGAACGCAGGGCCTCCCACTTGTCATTGCTGTCCACACTGCTCATTTCTTCACCCCTCCGGGCGCAAGGACGGCACCGGGTGCCGGGCGTCTCACCGTTTGCTCGTTATTGCGACTGTACGTCAGTGTATCGAGGCTGTCGACGGCTTGGGAGACTCCGAGGCGCCCGGCGTGAGATCGCCCGCTGTCCCTTCGGTTTCAGTGGTCGGTGAGCACCTTCGCGACGGAGGTGATCGGCAGGTGGTGGGTGAGGGCGACGGGCTCGTTGGTGACGTTGCCGTCGTAGGTGTTCAGGCCGCGGGCGAGCGCGGTGTCGGATTTGAGCGCCTCGAGCCAGCCGAGGTTGGCGAGCTTCATGACATAGGGGAGGGTGGCGTTGGTGAGCGCGTAGGTGGAGGTGTTCGGGACGGCGCCGGGCATGTTGGCGACGCAGTAGAAGACCTTGCCTTCGTGGGTGAAGGTCGGCTCGTCGTGGGTGGTGGGACGGGAGTGGGCGAAGCAGCCGCCTTGGTCGATGGCGATGTCGACGAGGACCGCGCCGTCCTTCATCTCGGCGAGGACTTCGTCGTCGACGACGGTGGGCGCTTTGGCGCCTGGGACGAGGACGGCGCCGATGACGAGGTCGGCCTGGCGGCAGGCGCGCCGGACCTCGAAGCGGTTGGAGACGATGGTGCGCAGTCGGCCCTGGTAGAGGTCGTCGGCGGTGTGGAGCTTGTCGACGTTGAGGTCGAGCAGTTCGACGTCGGCGCGCATCCCGGCGGCGATGGCGGCGGCGTTCATGCCGGAGACGCCGGCGCCGATGATGACCACTCGTGCGGGGGGCGTTCCGGGGACGCCGCCCATGAGGGTGCCTCGGCCGCCTTCGGGGCGCTGGAGGTGGTAGGCGCCGGCCTGGACGGCGAGGCGTCCGGCGACCTCGCTCATGGGGGCGAGGAGGGGCAGGCGGCCGTCGGAGGCCTGGACGGTCTCGTAGGCGATGGCGGTGACGCGGCGTTCCAGGAGCGCGTCGGTGCATTCGGCGCTGGCGGCGAGGTGGAGGTAGGTGAAGAGGGTCTGCCCGGGGCGCATCCGGTGGTACTCGTCGGGGATGGGCTCTTTGACCTTGAGGACGAGCTCTCCCGCGTCCCAGGTGGCGTCGGCGTCGGGGCAGATGCGTGCGCCGGCGTCGCGGAAGTCGTCGTCGGTGATGGCCGAGCCGAGCCCGGCCCCGGTCTCGACGGCGACGTCGTGGCCGGCGGCGACCAGTTCGTTGACACCGGCCGGCGTGAGGGCGACGCGGTATTCGTTGTTCTTGATCTCGCGGGGGACGGCGACTTTCACGGCACGGATTCCTTCCGAAGCGTTGAGCCAGTTCACCAGCCGGTTTGCGGCTCGTGCAGGCAGTCTATGACGCGCCGGGCCCCAAACCGCAGCTTTCCCTTTTGGGGACCGGCACGGGTCAGGCTTCGGCGCCTTCCGCCGATGATCGTAACGGTGCGGGCCCGGTTTTGGCTACGAGGCTAACGCTGCTTTCGGAAGAAACCTTCACTTCGAAGTTTCGAGGTGAAGTCTGGTGAGGTTCAAGGCCAGTGCGCACACGCCGTTGCGGATCTCGCCGTCGGCGACGGCCGCAAGGGCCTTGTCGAGGTCCCACCACACGAGCTCGATGTGGGTCTCCTCGTCGGTGCGCTCGTGCCGATCCGGTGCGGGGACGGGCGCGAGTCCGGTGGCGACGAAGTAGTGGATGGTCTCGTTCGAGATGCCGGGTGTGGTGTAGTACTCGCCGAGCTTCGCCCAGTGGTCGGCACGCAGGTCGGCCTCTTCGGCGAGTTCGCGCGCGGCGCACACGCGGGGGTCCTCGCCTTCGACGTCGCGCAGTCCCGCCGGGAGCTCCCACATGACTTCCTTGGCGGGGACGCGGTATTGGCGGATCAAGCCGACGCGGCCGGCCTCGTCGAGCGGGACGGCGACGACGGCGCCGCAGTGGTCGAGGAACTCGCGGCGGGCGGTGCCGCCGCCGGGCATCTCGACGGTCTGGGCGATCAGGTCGTAGCACCAGCCGTGGTGGATCTGCTCGGTGTCGCGAACGCGGTATTCATGCACGGCGACAACACTAACTCTCCGGCGGTGTCTTTGAGGCGGCCGATGATCCTGTCGATGACGTCGTTGCCGGGCAGGGGCGCGCCGGAGATCGCCGAGAGGAACAGCCCGTCGCCGACGAGGCGGACGATCTCGGCGGTGACGGGGTCGTCGATCTGCTCGTGGATGGCCTCGGACCAGCCGTTGAAGATGAACAGGACGTCGTCTCTGGCGGTCTCGGACAACTCTTCGGTGCCGCGGAGGGCGGTGAACAGCGCCCACAGGCCGGCCGCGGACTCGGCCGAATCGATCTCGGAGGCCCGCAGGAACGCCTCGACGACGCCGGTGCGCTTGGCTTCGGCGATGCGCTGCTCTTCCTCATTGCGGTGGCGGCGGGCGAGGCCGTCGTAGAGGTCGATCTTGGATCTGAAGTGGTAGAGCAGGCCGCCTTTGGAGACGCCGGCCTCGGCGGCGACCTTCTCCAGGGTCACGCCCGAGCTGCCCTCATGCACGAGGATGCGTTGCAGTGCGTTGAGAATTCGATCACGTGTGGTGATTTCGGCTTGCGCCATATCGCCCCTCCATTGCTACTATACCGTCTGGACGGTACAGTAGATCCTCGACCTTCGGGAGAACCCATGACGACGCTGCGCTCCGGCGCGCCTCGCCGCGCGCGCTTCACGGGCCGCCAGTGGGCGGCTTTGGCGGTGCTCGTGCTCCCGGTGCTGCTCATCTCTATCGACATGACGGTACTCGGCTTCGCCGTGCCGTTCCTCTCCGAGGACCTGGGACCGACCAGCGCGCAGTTGCTGTGGATCGTCGACGTCTACGGCTTCGTCCTGGCGGGGCTGCTCGTCACCATGGGATCGATCGCCGACCGCGTCGGTCGCCGCAGACTGCTCATCATCGGCTCGGCCGCCTTCGCCGCGGCCTCGGTGGCCGCCGCCTACGCGCCGAACGCCGAGGCGCTCATCGCCGCGCGCGCCCTCCTCGGCGTCGCCGGGGCGACCCTCATGCCGACGACCTTGGCGCTCATGCGGAACCTGTTCACCGACGACCGCCAACGCCTGTTCGCCATCGCCGTCTGGGGCACCGGCTTCTCGGCCGGCTCCGCGGCCGGCCCGGTGCTGGGCGGCTGGTTGCTGGAGCACTACTGGTGGGGCTCGGTGTTCCTCATGGCCGCGCCGGTCTCGATCGCGGTGCTCGTCGCCGCGCCGCTCCTGCTGCCCGAGTCGCGCAACGGCCGACCGGGCCCGATGGACTGGGGCGGGGTGGTCCTGTCGTTCCTTGCGATGTTCCCCGCCGTCTACGGCGTCAAGAGCATCGCCGAGAACGGCCTGTCGGCGCCCGCGATCGGCGCGATGGCCTTCGGCGGCCTCGCGGGATGGCTGTTCATCCGCCGCCAACTCCGGCTGGAGCACCCGCTGATCGACGTGGCGCTGTTCCGGCTCCGGCGGTTCAGCGCCTCGATCGCCACGAACTTCACGATCGTGTTCGCGCTGATCTCCTCGCTGTTCCTGCTGACGCAATACCTCCAGCTGGTGCTGGGCTACTCCCCCATGAGGGCCGGTCTGCTGCTGCTGCCGGGCATGGCCGTCTCGGTCGTCGCCGGGCTCGTGGCGGTGCGGCTGTCGGAGCGGTTCGGGCTGGTGCAGATCATCGTCTCGGGGCTGGCGTTCGTCATCGCGGGCTTCGCCGCGCTGAGCTTCATCGGCGTCGATGAAGGCGCGGTACTGGTGGTCGGCGCCTTCGCGATCATCGGCACGGGGGCGGGCCTGGTCCAGACGGTCACCAACGACGCGATCGTGGCGGTCGCCCCGGCCGACCGCGCGGGCGCCGCCGCGGCGATCTCGGAGACCGCCTACGAGCTCGGCGGCGCGATGGGCGTGGCGGTGCTCGGCAGCGTCGCCACCGGGATCTACCGCGCCCAGCTCGACGGGGCCCCCGATGCGGCCAAGGAGACCCTCGGGGAGGCGACGCACGTGGCCGCCTCGCTCCCGTCCGAGGCGGGCGCGGCGCTCTTGGAGGCGGCACGGGAGGCCTTCACACACGGACTCAAGACGACCGCGGTCATCGGCTCGGCCTTGGTGGCCGTGGCACTGGTCGTGGTGGCCCGGGCCTTGCGCGCCAAGACTTCCTAGCGGTGGACGGACGGGCCGCGTGGCGTTCATCGCCGCGCGGCCGGTCTCCGTCGCTCAGGCGGTCTTCGCCTCGAGGTCGAGCTGGTCGGCCGCGGCGCGCTCGAGCGCGGCGGCGACGAGCCCGGCGAACAGCGGGTGCGGGCGAGTCGGGCGCGACTTGAGCTCCGGGTGGGCCTGCGTGGCCACGAAGTACGGATGCGCCTCGCGGTCGAGCTCGATGAACTCGACGAGGCGGCCGTCAGGGGACAGTCCCGAGATGACGAACCCGGCCTTGCTGAGCTGGTCGCGGTAGGCGTTGTTGACCTCGTATCGGTGGCGGTGGCGCTCGGTGACCTCGGTGGTCCCGTAGGCCTCGGCGACGAGCGAGCCCTCGGCGAGCTTGGCCGGATAGGAGCCCAGCCGCATCGTCCCGCCCATGTCGCCCCGGCCCGCGACGATGTCGGTCTGGTCGGCCATCGTGGAGATGACGAGGTGCTCGGCCTTCGCGTTGAACTCCTCGGAGTCGGCGCCGACCAGCCCGCACAGCTCCCGCAGTCCCTCGACCGCCATGCACTGCAGGCCCAGGCACAAGCCGAGCGTGGGAACGAGGTTGGTGCGCGCGTAGGTGATCGCGCCGATCTTGCCGGGTACGCCGCGCTCGCCGAAGCCACCGGGCACGACCAGCGCGTCGACGCCGGCCAGGGCCTTCGCCGCCCCGTCGGGGGTCTCGCAGGTGTCGGAGACGACCCAGCGGACGTTGACCTTGGCGCGGTTGGCGAACCCGGCCGCGTGCAGGGCCTCGACGACGGACTTGTAGGCGTCGGGCAGCTCGACGTACTTGCCGACGACGGCGACCTCGAGTGTCGTGGCGGGGTTGTGGACACGGTCGAGCAGGTCGTCCCAGGCGGTCCAGTCGACGTCCTTGAACGGCAGGTCGAGCTTGCGCACGACGAAGGCGTCCAGGCCCTCCGAGTGGAGCTTCTTGGGGATGTCGTAGATCGACTTCGAGTCGGGCGCCGAGATCACGGCCGCGTCGTCGACGTCGCAGAAGCCGGCGATCTTCTGCTTCAGGCCGTCGGGCACGGGCCGGTCCGAGCGGCACACGATCGCGTCGGGCTGGATGCCGATGCTGCGCAGCTGCGCCACCGAGTGCTGGGTCGGCTTGGTCTTCATCTCCGAGGACGCGGCGAGGTACGGCACCAGGGAGACGTGCAGGAAGAAGCAGTTGTCGCGGCCGATGTCGTGCCGGAACTGGCGGATCGCCTCCAAGAACGGGAGCGACTCGATGTCGCCGACCGTGCCGCCGACCTCGGTGATGACCACGTCTGGCACCCGGCCCGTCTCGGGGTCGGGATCGGCCATGGCCGCCAGGCGGGCCTTGATCTCGTTGGTGATGTGCGGGATGACCTGCACGGTCGCGCCGAGGTAGTCGCCGCGGCGCTCCTTGGCGATGACGTCGGAGTACACCCGGCCGGTGGTGACGTTCGCGTGCTTGGACAGGTCGCGATCGAGGAACCGCTCGTAGTTGCCGATGTCGAGATCGGTCTCGCCGCCGTCTTCGGTGACGAAGACCTCGCCGTGCTCGTAAGGGTTCATCGTGCCGGGGTCGACGTTGATGTAAGGGTCGATCTTCTGCATCACGACGTACAGGCCGCGCGAGGTCAGGAGGTTTCCGAGACTGGCTGCGGTCATGCCCTTGCCGAGGGCGGAAGTGACCCCGCCGGTGACGAAAAGGTGCTTCGTGGAACGGACCTGACCGTTGGCGGCGCTGGCCAAAGCGAACTCCCGTGGTTATCGTGCCGATCGAGCGGTTGCCGGGCCGTTCTCTGGCTTGTGAGCCCTGGCCGACCACCGTCGGTGGATCGCATCATCCACGGGATTCCACACTAACACTTTCCCCGGTGTTGCCCTCGTCGACCCACGAAGGTGCGTCGACGATCATGGCCGAATATTCGCCGTCCTTGACGTGGGCGCGGGCGAGCACCCGGTGGCTGACGATGATCGCGAGCGGCACCATCACGGCCAGAGCGGAGCCGACGCTCATCAGGCCCTTGCCCAGCAGCAGGCCGGCGATGGCCGAGCCGACGACGGCGGCCGAGAACGCCGCCCGCAGCGGCGGGTAGAGCCCGAAGGCGCGCCGCAGGCCGCCGCCGGGGCGCAGGAGGATGAGCCAGCAGTACAGGCCGGCCATGACCGTCAGGAGGCTCAGCGGCGAGGTGAACACGGCGACGATGTTCGAGCCGACGCCGGAGCTGATGACGCCCCTGCTCTCGCCGGTGAGACCGGCCAGGAACGAGCCGAGCGCGCCACGTTCGGCCTCGGGCCGCTGATAGTCGATCAACGACAGGCCCAGCAGGACCGCGACGCCGGCCAGACCGGACCACGCCAGCCGCGCGAAGGTCACCCAGCCGCCGGTCGCCAGGGCCGCGGCCAGGCAGGTGCCGACGGTGAGGGCGACGGCGGCGGGGACGGAGTCGCCGAGGAAGCCGACGGAGACGACCAGGACGCCGAGCGCGCCGATCCCGGCCATGACCGGGGCCTGGAAGTGGCGCGGCAGGCTCCAGGCCGCGGCCGCGGCGAGCAGCCACAGCGAGGCGATGAACATGCCGGTGGCGACCGGGCCGAGCTCATTGGAGGCCGAGTCGGCGACGGTGTAGTCGCCCAGCAGCGTCCCCAGCGGCGCGGAGGCGTGGATGAGCATGGCCAGGAAGGTGACCAGCAGGCCGAACGCGGAGACGGTGACCATGAGTCCGGCGGGGCTGTGGCGGCGGGGCAGGATGATCGCGGCGATGGCGCAGACGACGCTGATCGCCAGCGCGGTCGCCGGGCCGACGATGCCCGGACTGGAGGCGGTCCACCATCCGAAGAAGTCGGCGAGGATGCCGGCGGCCACGAACAGGGCGCACACGAGCGCGAAGAGGATATTGGCGCGCATGAGCCACAGCGGCGGCGGTTTGACGCCCGGCTGCCCGGCACGGCGCAGCAGGTGCAGCAGCGGCCAGGCCACGAAGGTCAGCGCCAGGAACAGGAGCACTTGGAGCCACTGGGTGGCGGGCGCGGCGACGGCGGCGGCGAGGAGCCGCTGGTCGGTGTCGTCGAAGATCGCCTGGCGTTCGTCCAGCGGCATCGTGTCGGACACGGCCCCCGCCGAGATGCCGGTGACGTTCTCGGGGAGCGGGGCGTCCAGCAGCGTGAGGATCGTGGCGGTCAGGTCCGTCAGGCGCAGGTAGCCGGGCCGCTCGGTGGGCAGGTCCAGGAGGTTGTGCTGGTCCTGGCCGCCGAAATCAGCGACGGCGGCGAGGAGCCGGTTGGGCTCGACGGTCTGGCTGATGCCGGTGACGATGAGGGCCGAGTTCTCGGTGCGGGCTTCGCGGAGCTCCCCGATGGTCTCGTCCAGGTCGGCCAGGGCGGCCTCACGTTGTGACTCGTCGGCGGGCAGGATGCCGCCGTCGACGACCGTGAGAGGGCATTCGCCGAGGGTCTCGACGAGTTCCTCGCCTTCGGGGACGGTCGGCTCGTAGTCGGCTACATTGCCGACCGAGTTGGCGGTGGCGTAGGCGGCGCCGGGGCCGATCGCGGTGGCGCATGAGGTGCCGGCGGCGAGCATGCCGAGTTCGGTGCCCTCACCGAGGTCCCGGTTGAGCTGGACGAGCTCGGTGAGGCCACCGACGGTGGCGCTGTCGCCTTCGTCGATGATCTGGTCCGAGTCGACCGCGCCGCAGTCAGCGGTGTCGCCGAAGGTGGTGCTGACGGCGGGCGCCCCGGCCGAGAGGGTGAGCCAGCCGTCGAGGGTGCAGGTGAAGTTGCGGGCGGAGTTGGTGTTGAGTTCGGCGAGGGAACCGGTCGAGGCCAATTCGCTCAGGTTGGGCGTCGTCTCCTCGTCGATGTCGGTCCAGGTGAGCCCGCCGACGCCGACGACGGTGACCGACTCGACGGAGCTGGGGACGCGCTCCTCGGTGGGCGGAGGCAGGATCTGCCAGGCGGCTATCGCCGCGAGGACGGCGACGGCCGCCCAGGCGGCGACGGTGGCGCGGTGGCGCGCCACGAATCTGCGAAGCCGCCGGGCGAGGCGCCTGATCTCGAACTTCTCCAGCACAGGTCGACTATCTTCCGGTCAGTTCCATATAGAGCGCGTCGAGCGCATCGAGCATCTGCTCCTCGTTGGGCCAGGTCGCGGCCTTGGCTCGGCCGGCCTCGCTGAGCTCTCCGAGCCGTGCGGGCTCGGTCAGGAGGCCGCGGACGGCGGTGTCGAGCGCGTCGACATCGCCGACCTCGAACAGGACGGCGGCGTCGCCGACGAGTTCGGGGATGCCGCCGGTGCGGGAGGCGACCAGCGGGACGCCGGCCTGGAGGGCCTCCTGGGCGAACAGCTGGCGGGCCTCCCACTGGCTGGTGACGACGGCGAGGTCGGCGGCGGCGAGGAGGTCGGCGACGTCGGTGCGGTGGCCGAGCAGGCGCACGTCGGCGCCGGTCGCGTCGATGAGGTCCTGGAGACGGTCCCGTTCCGGGCCGTCCCCCGCGACAGCGACGACCGGTGCGGGATCGAGGTCGCTCCAGCGCCGCGCGGCGGCGATGAGGGTGTCGTAGTCCTTCTGGACGTGGAGGCGACCGACCGAGAGCACCAGCGGGCGCGAATCGAGGCCGAGTTCCGCGCGGATGGACGCGGCGTCGCCCTCGGCGCGGCGGGGCGGGGCGGCGACGGGCGCGAGTCGGGCGTCGGCCGCGCCGAGCGCGATGAGGTGGTCGTGGAGGTCGGAGGAGGCGGCGAGGGCGACGTCGACGCCTCGGGCCAGGCGCTTCTCGATCTGGTCGGCGAGCTTGCGTTTGGCCCCCGAGGTGATGAGCTGGTTGTGCCAGGTGGTGACGAGTGCGGCGTGGCGGGGGCGGGCGGCCAGCGCGGTGATCCCGGCCGTGAGGCCGTGGGCGTGGACGACGTCGACGCCGCGGCCGGTCGCGCCGCGCAGGGCTCCTCGCGCGGCCCACCAGGCGAGCGGGAGTTCGGGCGAGGGTTTGGCGGTGATCGGCGCGGGCGCGAAGCGCGCGCCACGGGAGCGGAAGCCGAAGCGCTCCTCCGTCTCCGGCGGGCCTATCACGAGGACGGCGTCGCCGCGTTCGACCAGGCCGGAGGCCATGGAGGCGACGTGCGTGCCGATGCCGCCGGTGGAGGGGCCCAGCACCAGTGCGATGCGTCGGTGGCTCACTGGTCTTCTCCGCTCTCTTCTGGTTCTTCGGTCGGTCGTATTCTGCCAGTGCCGCGTCTGAGCGCCCGGAGTATGTCGCGGCGGTCGACGGCGACCGCGACACCAACGTAGACCAGGACGGCGAGGGCGCCGACCCCGATGCCCTCGACCACGGCCGAGCCGATCGAGCCCGCCGGTCCCCACCAGGCGATGAGGCCGCGGGCGGCGGCGACGGCGGCCGCGGTGGCGCACAGCGCGGCGGCGAGCGCGCGGCCCAAGCCCTTGAGGCTGGCGGCGCCGGTGTTGACGCCGATGGCGACGGTGAGCGCGAGCCCGGTGACGGTCATACCGATCGACCAGCCGATGGCGAGCGCGAGCGTGCGATGCTCCACGGGCATGACCGCCGAGAGGACGACGGCGGCTATCGCCGCGGAACCCCACCCGGCGGCGGTCGCGCCCGCGGCGGCGTAGGCGCGGTCGACCGCGTACAGGCCGCGGGAGTAGACGGCGAACATCGAGTAGCCGAACAGGCCGAACGCGAGCCCGGCGAGCGTCATGCTGATGTCGCCCTTCGGGGCGGTGTCCTGGACGCGGTCGAGGACCGCCGCGATGGGCTCGGCCAGGCCGGCCAGCGCGGTGACGCCGAGACCAGACAGGACGAGCACGACGCGGCCGGTGCCGGCGATGGTGCGCTGGTAGACGCGGGTCTGCCCGAGCGCGTGCGCCTCGGACAGGTTGGGGTAGGCGGCGGTGGCGAAGGGGACGGCGAGGACGGCCCACGGCAGCAGGAAGAACGTCTGCGAGACGGTGAACACGACCACCGGGCCGTCGCCGGCGTTGTTCGCGAGGCGCAGCAGCACGAACTGGCACAGCTGCTGGGCGCCGAGCGTGATGATGCCGGCGATCGCGAGGGCCTTGACGCTGGCGGTGAGATGGGCGTCGAAGCGCCACGTCGGTTTGAGGCTCAGGCCGAGCCGCCGCAGCGGGATGAACAGGCACCCGGCGAGGACCGCGACGCCGAGGGTCGTGCCGAGCGCGAGGAGCAGCAGCTCGTTCTGGGTCACCCTGGACGCGTTGCCTTCGTGCCCCGAGATCGCGGCGTAGGCGACGTAGACGGCGATCATCGTGACGCTCGACAGTAGCGGCGCCAGCGCAGGCCAGGCGAACTTGCGGTGGGCCTGGAGGACGCCGGTGAGGACGACCGCGATGCCGTACAGCGGCAGCTGCGGCGCGAACAGCACGAGCATCTCGGTGCCGGTGTCGATCGTGGCGGGGGCGACCTCGTCGCCGGCGACGAGTTCGACCAGGGGCCTGGCGAGTAGCGCGACGGCGAGCGCGATCGGGATGAGGGCCGTGAGTGACCAGGTGAGCAGCGCCGAGGCGATCCGGTCGACCTGCTCGGGCTGGCGGCGGGCGAGCGGGGCCGACAGCAGCGGCACCGCCAGCGCGGCGAGCGCTCCCCCGGCGACGAGCTCGAAGATGAGGTTCGGGATGGTGTTGGCGCTCTGGTAGGCGGTGCCAAGCGTCACGTACCCGACGGCCCAGGTGAACACCAGCATCCGCCCGAACCCAGCCAGGCGGGAACCAATGGTGATCGCACCGATGAGGGTGGCGGCACGACCGACTTCTCGTCGGGTGTCGGTCACGCCTTGGTCCGGCCCAGCTCGTCCAGTCCCCGGAGCACCGGTGTGTCGGCGATGACCTTGGTGAAGCTGACGCGCTCGCTGGCGGCGATGAGCGCGCCGACGCCGGCGAGGGCGATGTGGCGGCCGACCGGGCCGGTGCGGGCGATGTAGGACAGCCCGAGGAGGGCGCCGAGGGCGTTCGCGCCGCAGTCGCCGAGCATCGTCTTGCCTTCGAGGTCGTCGCTCATCGCGGCCGCCGCGGCCGCCGACACGGCGATGGCCGTGTTGGCGCCGCTCGCGGCGGTGCCAGGCGCCTTCGGCCCCGGGGGGCGCGACAGCGGGGCGGAGACGACGGCGACGACTTTGAGCGCCCGCCCGGGACGCAGGTCGAACAGGTTGATGAGGTTGGCCGTGCCGGCGATGACGCCGCCGCCGACGCCGATGTTCCACAGCCGTGCGAGCCAGTGCGCCGGCCGCCGCTCGCTGACGGCGTCGACGAGTGCGGCGCTGGCGAGTCCGGCGGTACTGATGCCGACGACCTTGACGAATCCTGCGGAGACGCGGCCCTTGAGCAGGGCGGTGAGGTGGCCCTTGAAGCCTTTGGCCTTCTCGCCCTTGGTGTCGGCCATGTCGTCGTAGAGTCCGAGTCCGCCGGCGGCGAGCCCGGCGGTGGCCGCGGCGGCGGCGTAGGCCGGCGAGGTGGAGCCGGCTACCGCGGCCACGGTCGCGCCGACGGTGACGCCGGGTCCTTCGGCGAGGCTGACCGTGTCGCCCCGGTGGTTGACGCGGTCGAGGTGCTTCGACCATTTCGAACGACGGACGGCGCTGATCGCGGCGATGGTCCCTCCGGCGGCGACACCGCCGAGGAACGCCCGCCCAACGGTGCGGCTCAACTCGCTCATGGGCGGAATCCTAGGCCGCTTCCGGGAGCAGGCCTTCAGCGCCCTCCCCGGTGCCGAGGTGGTGCACCGTCCCCTCGGTGATGAGGTCGGACAGGGAGACGACGGCCGCGATCTGTCCCTGCGGCGTGTTGGCGTTGTCGACCGTGGAGATCGTGACCTCGGTGTCCTCGCCGCGAAGCACGGCGATCGGATTGCCGTCGCCGGCAGAGGAGGTCGTGGCGTAGACGGTGGGGTCGTCGGCGGCGAAGGCGCTCGCGATGCTGACCACGCCCTCGTTGCGCTCCTCGGCTTCGGAGTCGGTGGCGGTCGCCGAACCGAGGACGAGGACGGCCTCGGCGGCGCCGGTGGGCTCTTCCTCGACGGTGAGCATGCCGAGCTCTTCGAGGCCGGTGGTGACGGTGGTGATGTCGGCCGGAGTGACCTCGACGGGCTGGCCTTGCGAGCTGCCGGTGGTGACGGCGGCCAGGACGGTGCTCATGGCCTCGACGCCGTCGTAGGTCACGGGTGCCTCGATGGTGTCGGGGGTGACGGTGTCGACGAGGTTGGCGAGCGCGCCGTTGTTGGCCGGGTCGAGGTAGTCGTCGAGGAGGCTGATCTGCCCGGCGCTGGCCGCGCCCCCGTAGTCGAGCATCTGGTGGACGGACTCGACGACCTGGGTTTCGACGCCGGGCAGGACCACGACGAGGACCGGCCGGTCGGTGAGCATGCCGTCGAGGTAGGACGGGGCGATCTCGGAGGCGAACGACTGGTCGTCGTTGAGCTCTTCCTCCAGCTTCTCGATCTCCTCGCGCAGCGCGTTGTTGCTGTCCCGCAGGCTCTGGCTGTTGGCTTCGAGCACGGCCAGCGCCGGCTCGTTGAGGGCGGCGGTGCCGAGGATGAGGCCGACGGTGAGCGCCAGGAAGACCGCGGTGAGCGAGACGAGGTGGTACCGGAAGTTGATCACGAGAAGAGCCTTTGGATTTGGAAGAGCAGACCGTCCCACCAGTCGGCGATGACGTCGATGAAGGATCGTCCGACGGTGGAGATGGCGATGGCGGTCGCCATGGCGGCGAGGGCGGACACGATGAGCAGCAGGAGCGCCGAGATCGACATGTCCTGCCGGTAGAGGCGCGAGACGCCCTTGGCGTCGACGAGCTTGCCGCCGACGCGCAGACGGGTGAGGAACGTCGAAGCCATGCCGCCGCGCCCCTTGTCGAGGAATTCGACCATGGTGACGTGGGTGCCGACCGCGCAGATGAGCGAGGCGCCCTTCTCGTCGGCCATGAGCATGGCGATGTCCTCGGAGGTGGCGGCCGCGGGGAACGGGATGGCGGGCACGCCGAGTTTGTGCATGCGCTCCATGCCGGGGGCTCGTCCGTCGGCGTAGGCGTGCACGACGATTTCCGCGCCGCAGCGCAGGGCGTCGTCGGAGACCGAGTCCATGTCGCCGACGATCATGTCGGGCGTGTAGCCGGCCTCCAAGAGGGCGTCCGCACCGCCGTCGACGCCGACCAGGACGGGCTTGAACTCGCGGATGTAGGGGCGGAGGACGTCGATGTCCTCCTTGTAGTTGTAGCCGCGGATGACGATGAGGGCGTGGCGGCCGTTGAAGTCGGTCTTGACGTCGGGCACGCCGACGCCGTCGAGCAGGAGGTCCCGCTCGCGCTTGAGGTACTCCATGGTGTTGGCGGCGAACGCCTCCAACTGGACGGACAGGCCCTCGCGGGCGGCCTCCATGTCGGCGGCGACGCTCTCGGCGGTCTGGAGCGTGCCTGCGCCGATCTCCTCGTCGCCGAGGAGGATCCGGTTGCCGTCGACCGCCACGCTCCGACCCTCGCGGACCCGGTCGAAGATCTCGTCGCCGACGTCGTCGATGAGGACGATGCCGCCATTGATGAGAACCTCGGGGCCGAGGTTCGGGTAGCGACCGGAGATCGATTTGGAGGCGTTGACGACGACGGCCACGCCGGTGCCGACGAGCGAGTCGGCGGCGACCCGGTCGAGGTCGACGTGGTCGATTATGGCGACGTCGCCGGGTTCGAGGCGGCCGCACAACCGCTTCGTCCGGCGGTCGAGTCGGGCGGTGCCGACCAGCCGGTCGTCCCCGGGGGACGACTCCGGGTTACGGCCGGGCAAACGCAAGCTAGGTACACGCATCGTGCATCATCATGCCACTCGTCTTCCATCACGAGGCAGCGGCGCGCCCTCTGAGCGAGATCGGGCGGGGTAAATTCCGCCCGACGAGCCGAGGAGCGCTATGCCTTCATTTTCGCGGCTTCCGCCAGCAGTTCTTCGGCGTGGGCGACGCCCAGGTGGGAATCGGGCATTCCGGCGAGCATGCGAGCAAGCTCACGTGCCCGCTCGGCGTCGTCGACGACGCGGACGCCCGAGACGGTGACGGCCCCCGAGGTGTCCTTGCTGACGACCAGGTGGCGGTCGGCGAACGCCGCGACCTGTGGCAGGTGGGTGACGACGAGGACCTGATAGCGGCGGGCGAGCTTGGCCAGGCAGCGGCCGATCTCGACGGCGGCGCGGCCGCCGACGCCGGCGTCGACCTCGTCGAAGACGAGCACGGGCGGCCCGCCGATCTCCGCGAAGACCACTTCGATGGCGAGCATCACACGGGAGAGCTCGCCGCCGGAGGCGCCTTTGTGCAGCGCGGCGGGCACCGCGCCGGGGTGCGGCCGCAGGAGCAGCTCGACCTCATCGGCGCCGTCCTCGTTCGCGCCCGAGATCGCGGTCTCGATGACGAGGTCGACACCGCCTCGGCCGGCCGGGCGCGGCTGGACCGAGGCCGTGACCGAGGCATGCGGCATGGCCAGGCCCTTGAGCTCGGCCGAGACGGCATCGGAGAAGCGCTCGGCGGCGGCCAGGCGCGAGGCGCGCACCTGCGCGGCGAGATCGCCGGCGCGCGCCGACAGTTCGCCGTGGCGGGTCTCGAGTTCGGAGACCCGCTCATCGGAGACATCGAGCTCGCCGAGGCGTTTGCGGGCGTGCTCCGCCCAGGCGAGCACGCCCGGCAGGTCTTCGGCGTACTTGCGGTAGAGCGACTTCAGGGCCGCTTGGCGGCCGTAGATCTCCTCGAGTCGGGTCGGGTCGGCGTCGAGCTCGTCAAGGTAGCTGGAGAGGTCGACGGCGGCCTCCGACAGGAGCGCGCCCGCCTCCGACAGACGCTCGGCGAACTCGGCGAGCTTCGGGTCGTCGGCGGCGTCGTGCTCGAGGGCGCGGGCGGCGGCGCCGACGGTGTCGGACGCTCCCCCGTCACCGGTGGTCGGGTCCCCGGTGATCGCCGCGTGCGCGGTGGCGGCGGCCTGGCGAAGCGTCTCGGCGTTCTGCAGGCGCCGGGCCTCCTCGGCGAGCTCGCCGTCCTCGCCTTCCTGCGGGTCGACGGCGGTGATCTCCTCAAGCCCCAGGCGCAGCATGTCGGCCTCGCGGGCCATGTCGCGGGCGCTGGTGCGCAGGCGCGACAGCTCGGCGGCGCATTCGCCCAGTTCGGTGTAGGCGGCCTTGTAAGCGTCGAGGAGCTTGCCGTGATCGGCGCCGGCGAAGCGGTCGAGCGCGGCCCGCTGCTCGGCGGGCTGAAGCAGCCGCATCTGATCGGACTGGCCGTGGACCGAGATGGCCAGCTCGCCGAGTTCCGCGAGCACGCCGACGGGCGCGGCCCTGCCGCCGACCCAGGCCCGCGAGCGGCCCTCGGCCGACACGGACCTCGACAGCAGCAGCTCGCCGTCCTCGAGTTCGGCGCCGGCCTCGATCGCCCGTTCGCGCAGTTCGAGAGCGCCCTCACCCACCATGAAGCGGCCCTCCACAAGGGCCTTCGCAGTGCCGATGGGGGCGCGGGAGGCGCGGCCCCCGAAAAGGAGGCCGAGACCGGCGACGACCATGGTCTTCCCAGCGCCGGTCTCGCCGGTGATGCAGGTGAGGCCGGGAGCGAGCGGAAGCGTGGCATCGGCGATTACGCCCAGGTTCTGGATCCGAAGCTCGTCCAACACGTTCCCGAGCCTATCCGGTCGATCCGACACGCGCTGCCTTACATGCGGCCGTGACGCCAACCGTCTACGGGCAGAGAGAGTTTCGAGACCAGACGCGATGCGAAGGAGCGCGCGGACATGCGTACGAGCTTCACCGGCCGGGAAGATCGGCGGATCGTCACCGTCGCGCCGGCGGTCAAGCGCGTGATCTCCTTGCCGTCGGCGATAAGCGCCCCGGCCGTGCCGACCGACTCGACGCCGATGCGGATCTCCGAGGAGGAGTTGACGACCATCGGCTTGGCGAACACGGCGTGCGCGTTCATCGGGACGACCACGAGCGCGTCCACATCGGGCCACACCACCGGGCCGCCGGCCGACATGGCGTGCGCGGTCGAACCGGTCGGCGAGGCGCACAGCACGCCGTCGCAGCCGTAGCGGGAGATGCGGGCGCCGTCGATCTCGATGAAGAGCTCCAGCATGCGGGCCGGCTCGGCCTTCTCGACGGCGATGTCGTTGAACGCCCAGGAGGAGGCGCGCTCGCCGTCCGCGAGGGTCGCCTCGACCTCGAGTGTGGTGCGCTCCTCGACGGAGTACTCGCCGTCGAGCAGGTGCTGGACGACGGTCTCGAGTTCGCCGGTCTCGGCCTCGGCGAGGAAGCCGACCTTGCCGAAGTTCACGCCGAGCAGCGGAATGTCCGCCTCGGCGGCCATCTTCGCCGAGCGCAGGACCGTGCCGTCGCCGCCGAGGGCGAGCACGATGTCGGCCGCGCCGCTGCAGTCGTCGTCGGGGACCAGGATCGCGTCGGGACGGCACAGCGAGCGCACCTCACCGGACATGATCCGCGCGGCGACCCCGGCTTCCCGGAGGGCGGCGGCGATCTTCTCGGCGAGTTCGGCCACGTCCTTGCGCAGCGGGTGCGTCACCACCAGGACACGACTCGGCTTCTGCTGCACTCGGCTCGACCGCCTTCTCTACTCGGACGCCACGGCTTCGACGACGGCGCCATGGGCCAACGTATCCGCGCCGTGTCGCATACGGCAGAAGAACTCTACATTCCCCTTGGGGCCGGCCAGGGGGCTCGGGACCACGGCTGTGGTCCCCCACCCGAGTTCGCCGGCCGCGCGCACGACCTTCCAGACCGCCTCGGCCCGCTGAAGCGGATCGGTGACGACGCCGCCCGCACCGACTTGTCCCTTGCCGACCTCGAACTGGGGCTTCACCATCGGCAGCATCGTGCCGCTCGGGGCGGTGCAGGCCGCCAGCGCGGGCAGCACGAGCTCGAGCGAGATGAACGACAGGTCGCCGACGGTCAGGTCGACCGGGCCGCCGAGCTGCTCGGGCGTCAGGTGGCGGACGTTGGTGCGGTCGTGGACCCGCACCCGCTCGTCGGTCTGGAGCTTCCAGGCCAGCTGCCCGTAGCCGACGTCGACCGCGCGGACCTCGGCCGCGCCGCGGCGCAGCAGGACGTCCGTGAAGCCGCCGGTGGAGGCCCCGGCGTCGAGGCAGCGCATGCCGGTCGGATCGACGCCGAACGCGTCGAGCGCGCCGATGAGCTTGTGGGCGCCGCGCGAGACGTAGTCGTCGAGGTCGCCGACGAGGCGGATCGAGTCGTCGCCGGTGACACCAGTGGCGGCCTTCGTGGCGGGGATGCCGCGCAGGTGGATGCGACCGGCCGCGATCAATTCGCGGGCGTGCTCGCGGGAGCGGGCGATCTTGCGGCGGACGAGTTCGACGTCGAGTCGTTTGCGGGCGGGCATGCGGCGGCGGCGGTCTCTCTCGGTTCAGGCGTCGTCGACGTCGCTGAGGATGTCCGAGAGGCGCTGCTGGACGCCCTCGAAGACGGCGACGTGGTCGGTCACGGCCAGGTCGGGCAGCGTCTCGAGCTGCCCGAGGGCGGTCTCGACCTCCTGCTCGACCTCTTCGGCGTCGCCGCCGCTCAGTCTCGCCGACAGGTTCGCCGGCGTCGGCGCGTCGCTCATGGGCGCTCGTCGCCGCTCGGCTCGCCGGTGGACGGCATTGGGACTTCGGCGGGTTCGGCCGCGACCGGCGCGGGGGTCCTGGCGGCGCGGGCCTCCGCTTCGGCCAGGCGCATCCGCAGGTCCCGGATCTCCTCCTCGGAGTGCTCGAGGCGGAGGTTGATGTCGTCGAGGTCGGCCTGGGTGGCGACGCCGAGGCGCGTGAGGCCGGCGTCGACCTCGGCGCGGACGAGGCGGCCGATGTCGGTGACGGTGCGCGAGCCCTGGCTGCGGAACTGCTCGGCGCCCGACCGGACGTCGGTGCGGAGCCGCTCGGCGCCGGACCGGAGGTCTTCTCGAACCCTCCCGGCGAATTCGCGGGCTCGCTGGCCGGAGTCCCCGGCCATGCTGAAGACGGTGTCGAAGTAGCCGCGAGTGGTGTCTGACATGGCGCTACTCCCTCCTACTCTGATGGTGGGGGTCCGGACGTGCCATTGCAACGGTACTGCCAAGTTACCTGAGGCGGGCCGCCGCGCCGGAGCTCTACCGGCCGGTAACCTTCTGGTGGGGCGCACTGCCGCGTCCTCGCTCGATTTCGAACAGGAGGGCACCATGGCCACCGTCGACGAATGCCGGACCGCTTTGGAGCAGTTCGCCGCCAATCTCGCCTCGAACCCGAAGTCCGTACGCAAGCTGACCGGTTTCCAGCGGACGCTGGCGTGCGACATCACCGACTTGGACGTGTCCTTCCACGGAAGGTTCGACGGCGGCAAGTTGGTCGACATCACCGACGGGGACGAGCCGGACGCGCAGATCCGCATGATCACGTCCTCGGACGACCTGGTGAAGCTGGTCGACGGCGAACTGGACTTCATGAAGGCGTTCCAGTCCGGGCGCGTGAAGATCAAGGCGAACATGATGGACCTGATGAAGCTGCGCGGGGTGCTCTAGACCGTTCCGCGTCGACCGCCGAGCCGGCCGCCGCATGGCGTGCCGGCTCGGTCCGTCCTGTCCTCATTGGCCCGGTGCCGATCGTCACCCTCCGTCGTCGGATTGTTGACTCCCGGTCGGGCGCAAGGGCTTACCGCGCACGTTGTAATCTTCTGCCAGCCGAGCCCATCGCGCTGAAACTGAACTAACTCGGGAGGACCGTATGGCCACTGTTGACGAATGCCGCAACGTACTGGAGAAGCTGGCGGGCAAGGTCGCCAAGAAGTCGGGCGACTTCGACGGACTTGACGGGTTCGAACGCACGCTGGCCTGCGATATCACCGATCTCGACACGTCGTTCAACGCGAAGATCTCGGGCGGCAAGCTCACCGATCTCATGGACGGGGACAACCCGGACGCCGAGGTCCGCGTCTCGGTCGCCTCGGACGACCTCGTCGCGCTCTCGAAGAAGGAGCTCAAGCCCGCCAAGGCGTTCCTGACCGGCAAGATCAAGGTCAAGGCGAGCGTCAAGGACCTCGCGAAGCTGCGCAAGGCCCTCAAGGTCGACTAGCGAGCAATGCGATTCGAGCCCGGGCCCGCCCTTCGCGGCCCGGGCTCTTCGCTATTTCAGGAGCTTCTCGGCGGCCGGGCCGAGCGGCTTCGGCGGGCTGGACGGGTCGCACTGGCGCATGTCGGTTGCGGCCCAAGTCAG
The DNA here is from genome assembly GCF_054776215.1 of Glycomyces tarimensis. NCBI lineage: Bacteria > Bacillati > Actinomycetota > Actinomycetes > Glycomycetales > Glycomycetaceae > Glycomyces > Glycomyces tarimensis. The sequence continues at coordinate 75,359 of NZ_BAAHCB010000018.1, read as the reverse complement.
CTCGCAGAGCGCACGCCACCCGTCCAATTCGGCGCCTTCGCCGCTGAGCGTGACGCCGCCACCGTCGAGGGCCGCCGTCCAGCCGCCGCACTCGGCGCGGTCGACCTCCTCGTTCCATTGCGGCTCGAGGTGGGTCTCGGTCAGTGCCGCGAGGCTCCAGCCGAGGTAGTCGGGCCGCTGCTCGGGCGGGAGCGTCAGCGCGTCACGCGGTGAGCAGACGCCGGTGAACACCAACAGCGAGTCGATGCCGGCGCGGTTGGCGCCCGCGATGTCCGAGTCGGGGCGGTCGCCGACCATGATCGCGCGACCGCCCGGCTTGCGGGACAGGGCGGCTTCGTAGATCGGCTGTTCGGGCTTGCCGGCGACGAGGTCGGGCCCGCGCCCGAGCGCGGTGGCGACGGCATGGGCGAGCGCACCCATGCCGGGCAGCGGACCGTCGGGGGTCGGCAGGGTGGCGTCGAGGTTGGCTACGGCCCAGAACGCGCCCTGGCGGGCCGCGATCGTCACCGCGGCGAGGTCGCGCCAGGTGGTGTCGGGGGTGTACCCGAACGCCACGGCCTCGGCCTCGCGCGGCTCCTCGGTGAGGGCGAGACCTTCGGCCTGCACGGCGGCGCGCAGCGCCGGAGAGCCGGTCGACAGGACGGTGCCGCCCTCGCCGATGTGCTGGACGATGGCGGAGGCCACCACCTGCGCGGAGGTGAGCACCTCACTCGCCTCGGCCGGGATGTCCATGCCGCGCAGGGCTTCGGCGACGGTCTCGGGGCTGCGCGAGGCGTTGTTCGTGACGAACACCGGCCGGCAGCGCAGGCCCGGGAGCGCGCCGACGGTTGCGGCGGCCTCGGGGATCGGCTGATGGAGCAGGTAGACGACGCCGTCGAGGTCGAGCAGCGCCAGATCGTATGCGGCGGCGAGCGCCTCAGTCGCGGCGTTCAGTCGCGTCATCGGACTCCTTCGGGGCGGGGATGGCGTCTCCCTCGTCTTCTTCCACGTCCTCGTCATCTTCGTCGAGGTCGTCTTCTTCGTGTTCGTCCCGGTCGCTGTCGAACTCCTCGTCGAGTTCGTCTTCGAGCTCGTCGAAGTCGACGCCTTCGAGTTCGAGCAGGCGCTCGGCGGCGCCGGTCTCCCCCGTGACGTCGGCGGCGACGGCCTTGGAGAGCCACTCGCGGGCCTCGTCCGGGCGCCCGTCGGCCAGCAGGCCTTCGGCGTAGGCGTAGCGCAGGCGCGCGACCCATGGCTCGGTCTTCGGGGAGTTGAGGGCGGCGACCTTGAGCATCGCGGTGGCGGCCTCGCCCATGCCCATGTCCCGGCGGGCGCCGGAGGCGACGATGAGCAGTTCGACGCGGACCTCGGGGTCGATGCTCTTGTCCTCCCCGAATTCGCGGTAGAGGTCGATGGCGCGGTCAGGATGGCCGGCGGCGCGCTCGCAGTCGGCGATCATCGCGACGTGGTCGCGGGTCCCGCCGAGCCGCTGGGCGGCGCGGAGCTCGTTCATGGCCAGCTGCCATTCGCCCGCGCCATAGGCGGCGACACCGGTGACCTCGCGGACGATGGCGACGCGGGAGGCCTTTCGGCGGGCGTAGCGGGCCTGTTCGAGGGCGCCTTCGATGTCGTCCTCTGCCAGGAGCGCGGCCGCGGCGATGAGCCGGTTGCCGACGGCCTCGGCGAGCTGCTTGTTCAGGCTGCGCAGGCCGGCCTTCGTCTCCTTGTCGAGCTGGTCGAAGCCATACTCGATGCCCTCGGGGAGGTCGGGGGCCTGCTCGCTCTCGCCCATGCGGATCGGTCCTTCATGGCCCGCCTCGCGCTCCTCGAGCGGACGCAGGGAGTCCTTGCCGCGGCGGGGCCTGCCGTCGCGGCCGATCTCGTCTCGGGAGCGGGCCCGGTCGTCGCGCCTTGGGCGGTCGTCGCGCCGGGGGCGGTCGTCGCGCCTTGGGCGGTCGTCGCCGCCCCGGTAGCCACCGCTCCGGCCGCCGCGGTCGTCGTTGTAGCGCTTGGGACGGTCATCGCCGTCACGGCGGGGACGGTCGTCGCGGTTGTAGCGCGGACGGTCGTCGCGGCGGTCGAACTGGCGACGGTCACCGCGGTCGTCACGATCCCGGTTGGAGCGGTCGTCCCGGTTCTCGTACCGCCTGGGACGGTCATCACGGTTGTCATAACGGCGAGGACGGTCGTCGCCGCCACGATAGCCACCGCTCCGGCCACCACGGTCGTCGCCGCCACGGTAACCACCGCTCCGGCCACCACGGTCATCGCCACCCCGGTAACCACCACTCCGGCCGCCGCGGTCGTCGCCGCCACGGTAACCACCACTCCGGCCACCACGGTCATCGCCACCCCGGTAACCACCACTCCGGCCACCACGGTCGTCGTTGTAGCGCTTGGGACGGTCGTCGCGGCGGTCGAACTGGCGACGGTCACCGCGGTCGTCGCGATCTCGGCTGGGGCGATCGTCCCGGTTCTCGTACCGCCTGGGACGGTCATCACGGTTGTCATAACGGCGAGGACGATCGTCGCCCCCCCGGTAACCACCGCTCCGGCCACCACGGTCGTCGTTGTAGCGCTTGGGACGGTCATCGCCGTCACGGCGGGGACGGTCGTCGTACCGGCCGCGTCCATCGCCGCTGCGAGGACGGTCGTCGCGGTTGTAGCCGCGATTCGGGCGCCCCTCGCGGTCGCCGGACCGACGCTCGCCGCCACGACCCTGCCGGTCGCCGCCCTCCTGGCGTCCGTAGCCGCCGGGGCCACCCCGTCGGTCGTCTTCGCCCCTGCGGGCGCGGCCCTCGTCAGCCACGTCGTCCTCCCCCTATGTTCACTTCGGCAAAACCAATCAAGTGTATGCCTCAGGCGAAGACTTCCACTCCGGCGACGGTCTTTTTTCCGCGCCGGATCACTGCGTAGCGGCCGTGCAGCAGGTCAGCGGGGTCGATCGCCGCGGCAGGGTCGGTCACGCGGACGTTGTTGACGTACGCACCGCCCTCCTTGGCGGCCCGGCGGGCCTCGCCGAGGCTGGCGACGACGCCGGACTCCTTCATCGCCTCGGCGACGGTCACCTCGGGCTTGTGGATCTCGGCCAGCCCGGCCTCGACCAGCGCGGCGCGCAGCGTCGGCTCGGGCAGCTCACCGAGCTCACCGCGCCCGAACAGGGCCTGAGACGCGGCGATGACGTGCCCGGTCTCGTCCGCGCCGTGGAGCAGCGTGGTGAGCTCCTCGGCCAGCGCCCTCTGGGCGAGACGGGCGGCGGGCTTTTCGGCAGTGGCCTGTGCCAATTCCTCGATCTCCTCGTGGCTCTTGAACGAGAAGTACTTCAGGAAGTTGACGATGTCGCGGTCATCGACGTTGTACCAGTACTGGTAGAACGCGTACGGGCTGGTGAGCTCGCCGTCGAGCCAGATGGCACCGCCGGCCGTCTTGCCGAACTTGGTCCCGTCCGCCTTGGTGACCAATGGGGTCACGAAGGCGTGGACCTGCTCTCCGGCGCGGCGCCGAAGGAAATCGACCCCGGCGGTGATGTTGCCCCACTGGTCCGATCCTCCGAACTGGAGAGTACATCCGTGGCGGCGGTGAAGCTCGAAGAAGTCGTTCGACTGGAGCAGCTGGTAGGAGAACTCGGTGAATGAGATGCCCGACTCCAACCGGGCCTTGACGACCTCCCGAGCGAGCATCTTCGAGACCGGGAAGTGCTTGCCGACATCGCGCAGGAAGTCGATCACATTGAGCTCGCCGGTCCAGTCGAGGTTGTTGACCGCGACTGCGGCGTTCTCGCCGTCGTAGGTCACGAACGGAGCCAGCTGCGCGCGGATCTTCTCGACCCATCCGGCGACGACTTCCGGCGGGTTCAGGACGCGCTCACTCGTCTCGCGGGGGTCCCCGATCTGGCCCGTGGCGCCGCCGACGAGCAGCAGCGGCCGCAACCCGGCCCGCTGGAGCCTACGGGCGGTGAGCACCTGCATGAGGTGGCCGTGGTGCAGACTCGCCGCAGTCGGGTCGAATCCGACGTAGAACGTCACCTGTCCCGAGTCCAGGTGCTCGCGCAGAGCGTCGAGGTCGGTCGAGTCTTGGATGAGGCCGCGCCATGCGAAGTCGTCGAGAATATGCACGTCCCCATTGTGCCTTAGCGCCCATACCGAATTTTTCGTCGTCGGCTCCCCGACCGGGCGGCCCGCTCGATCGTCGTGGCCTCTGTCCGCGCGCGGCGAGGTCCGGTACCGCTTCGCACTCGACATGTCCGACCTGCCGCGACGAGGCGCTGATTCGCGGTCAGCCGCCTTCCGCGCTCATGGTCCCTCTCATGCGGATCGCGGCCTCGATGTGCACGCGCGTGGCCTCGGCGGCGGCATGCTTGGCGGCCTGCTTGGTCGGGCCGGTGCCCTTGGCGGCGACACGGACGCCGCTGGCATCGAGCTTGGCCGAGGCCTCGCAGGTGAAGAGCCGTTCGTGCGAAGGGCCTTCGGCCTGGAACTCCCATTGGAGGCCGCGGACGACGCCGCGGGCGGCGTAGATCTGGACGGCTTCGACCGGGTTGAGGTCCGGGTCGACGAGGACCGTTCTGGGCCGTTCGCTCGCGGTCGGGACGGGCGCGTCGTCGCCTGAGACGTCGGGCAACTCGGCGAGCGCCGCGGCGAGGGCGAGCGCGGCATGGTTGCGAGCGTCCTTCTTGGTGCGCTGCGTGCGTTCGGGCGAGCGGCGTGCCTCGCCGTTGAAGCGGATCTCGAGGGTGGCGGTGAAGGCGGGCGCGCCGACGCCGCCGGCCGGCCGCAGCTCCCAGATCATGTTCTCCGGCCCGATGGGGCCGCCGAGGCGGTCCTGGAGGTACTTGTTGACCAGCGAGATCGCCTGGTGCGGTTCCTTGGCCAGGCGCCGGTTCAGGCGGCCCCGGAGCGGGGCGAAGCCGTCGGCCTTGGCGTAGAAGTAGATCTCGCCGAACTCGCGCAGCTGAAGTTCCTCTGCTTTGAAGCGGCGTTCGGCGTCGTCGGCGAGCCCGGCGGGGGCCTCGCCGCGTTCGACGGCGACGCGCAAGACCTTCGCGAACTCCGGGTAGGTCAGGGCGGCGAAGTCGGCCTGTTCGAGACGCCGCTCGGCTTCCTCCTTGGCGCGTTTGCGGAAGTGCTCGGAGACGAGTTCGCGTTCTTCGGCGATGCGCCGATTGAGCTCCTCGGCCAGCGCGGCGAGTTCCTCGGGCGTGTACGGGCTCGGCTCTCCGGCGACGGCGGCCAGGAGGATCCGCTGCGTGACCAGGTCGGGGTAGCGGCGGATCGGGCTGGTCGCGTGGGTGTAGACGGGCAGCTGGAGGCCGTGGTGGCCGTGGACGGTGGGCCCGTAGGTGGCGGAGCGGGCGACCATGCGCATGCGGGAGCGGAGCATTTCGAACGCGGCGGTGTCGGCCGTGGCGGCGACGGCGTCGAGCTCCTCGCGCAGTTCGGCCGGGTCGCCGGCGACGGCGGCGAGCCGGTGGTTGCGGAACAGGATCGGCAGGTCCCGCCCGGCGGCCCAGGCCGCGATCTGCGCGTTGGCGGCGACCATGAACTCCTGGACGATGATGTAGCCGGAGTTGCGCTCGGCGGTCTGGAGCCGCACGAGATGGCCCTCTTCGTCGGTGGCGAAGCCGCTGAGCAGGTCGTAGAAGGCGAGGGCGCCGGTGGCGCGTCGGGCGGCGAGCGTGGTCTGGGCGAAGCGCAGGGCGAGGGCGAGCGTCGAGTGGAGCGGGTGGGCCGGGTCGGCGGCGGCTTCGGCGGCCTGCCCGTGGGTGAGCGCCCAGGAGCGGGTCAGGCGGCCGGGCCCGAGCTCGACGTCGAGGACGCGTCCTTCGGCGTCGACGTGGAGGTGGACGGCGAAGGTCTCGTTGACGCGGCCCGCTTCCAGGGAGGCGAGGTCCTCGACGGGCTTGGGCAGCATGCGCTTGGTGTGGTCGGCGCGATAGCGGGTGTGGACCCGGTTGCGTGCCTCCAGGTCGGCGCGGCGTCCGGTCGGGACGTGGTCGGCGACGCGGGCGATGTGGACCCAGACGTCGTAGCCGTCGCCGCGTGGTTCGATCCAGATGGCGTCGTCGCGGTCGACGGTGGTCTCGGCGTCGATCATCACGCCGGTCTCGGCTGGGCTGTAGTCGGCCAACTGCGCTCCTTCGGTGTCCAGCGACGATGGTAGTCGCCGCCGGACACCGAGTGTGATCACGGGCGCAGGTCCCACGCCTCCAGTCGTCCGCACATGCCCCAGCGGCGCGCCGGCGTGCCCGCGTCGGAGACGTGCGCGTCGCACAGGTGCGTCGCGTCTGCCGCGGCCAGCGCGGTCAGGTGGGCGCCGGTCGCGTCGGCCTGTGCCTTCGGCCCGGCCTCCCAGAGCCCGCGCCAGGTGTCGACGCGCCCGGACACGAGTGCGGCGGCGGAGGCCCACAGTGGCTCCATCGCGGACGCGCCTTGGGACTTGACCCGTTCGCGCAGTTCCAGGTAGCCCTCCACGGCGAGGTCGCGGCGGCGGCGTGCGGCCGCCTCGCGTTCGACGTCGGTGAGCCCTTCGGCGGCGGGCGCGCCGGTGACGGCGGCGTAGGCTTCGGGGTCGCCGAGCGTGTCGGGCGGAACGGTGAGGACGGCGTCCCCGGCTTCGGGGATGCCGGCGTTCTGCATGACGACGGTGACCTCGAGGTCGCCCGAGCCGTTGATGAGCCGGTGGACCGTCCCGGGTGTGAACCACAGGATGGTGCCGCGGGCGAGCTCGCGGCGTTCGAAGCCGTCGCGAGAGAGCGTCTCGACCGCGCCCGTGCCGCGCGTGACCACATAGCCCTCGGTGGAGGCGGTGTGGAGGTGCGGCGAGCCGCCGGCCTGGTCGTCGACGGTCGGCCAGTCGTAGACGGTGACGATGGAGACGGCGGTGCCGCCGGGGAAGCCGCTCATGGCTATCCCAGTTTGGCGAGTTCGGCGCTCGCGGTCTCGGCGGCCTTGGCCGCGCCTTCGACGCCGGTGTCGCCGTTGCAGACGGCGACGGCGTGGCGCAGCGTGACGGTCTGGCCCGGTTCCATCGGCAGCTCGGTGTCGAAGAACGGGGCCGGGCAGACCGCGGCGAACGGCGTCGATCGCACGAACCACTTGACGGGCGCGCCGGGGTTCTCGGCGTGGTCGGTGAAGACGAGCGTGGAGGCGGCGCTGGTCTCGTCGTGCTGGCCGCGGAAGGCGAGCCAGTCGCCGCGCACGCCCATCAGCTCGTCGCCGCCCTCGCCGTCGGCGGTGTAGACCCGGCCGTCGGTGAAGGAGCGGGGGCCGCGCCAGAAGAATCCGCCGTAGCCGGCGTTCTCGCGGCCCTCCGTGGTGGGGCTGCCCATGACGACGACCTGGTCGGTGTCGTTGGTGAACGCGGTGGAGAAGGACATCACCCAGGTGTCGTCGGAGGTGACGGTGGCGGCGAAGGAGCGCTGCTCGCTGAAGAAGTGCCGCCCGTCCTCGGTGATCCACTCCAGGTCCTCGTCGGCGCGGACCGTCTCGCCCTCGGTCTGGAGTGCGGTGAACCGCCGGTGTTCCATCGAGCCGTCGTTCTTCTCGTCGACGTAGCCCTTGCCGCGCCGAAAGGTGCGACCGCCCCAGAAGTTCTCGGGGCCGGCGTTCGGCAGCGACAGCGCGATGCCCTTGTGCCAGACGTGGTCGTGCGGCCGGTAGAGGCTCACCCGGTGGCCGGCGAGGTCGCGGATCGGCTCGAAGTAGGGCCGGGGCGACTCGAACTGGTCGTTGTCGGGACGGTAGACGTAGCGCAGGAGCTCGAGCTCGCCGTGGGTGATCGAGAGTTCCTTGTCCTGGACGTCGTTGAGTTGCAGCGTCATCGGTGTTCTCTCCGGTTGGTCTGGTGTTCGGAAGCTCGGGATCGTCACTTGCGGTCCGGCCAAGGAGTGCCGGTGCCGTCCATGCGTTGATAGTACGGAGAGGTCGGGTCGATGTCGCCGGCTCGGACGGGCCTGCCGGTGAACGCCGAGGCGTACATCGCGGTGATGAGTTCGAGGGTGCGGCGGGCGTCCTCGGCGGTGACCGGCGGCGCGGCCTTCTTGTCGAGCGCGTCGGCGACGGCGGCGAACTGGGCGCCGTGGCCTGAGGGGACGCCGCGCGGTTTGGAGTACCAGGCCTGCATGACCTCTTCGACGTGCTCCTCGAGCGGACTGACGGTCCAGTGCTGCTCGCCGTAGCCGTAGAGGTGGTCCAGCTCGACGGTGGCGCAGTCGAAGTCGAGGCGGATCTGGGAGGTCTCACGGGGGCTCAGCAGGGAGTTGGTGATCGAGACGCTCGCGCCGTTCTCCAGGGTGACGATGGCGTGCGAGACGTCCTCGGTGTTGGTGGCCCTGCGGTGCCGGTGCGCGGTGGCGACGACCTCGGACCAGGGACCGACCATCGACAGGAGCGTGTCGATCTGGTGGATGCCGTGGCCCATCGTGGGTCCACCGCCCTCGGTCTCCCAGCGGCCGCGCCATTCGACCGCGAAGTACTCCTCGGGGCGGTACCAGAGCGTGTCGCACTTGGCGACGGCGAGGGAGCCGAGCACGCCGGAGGCCATCATGTTGCGCACGCGCTGGGCGGCCGAGCCGAAGCGGTGCTGGGAGATCACGGCGAAGTCCCCGTCCGAGACGGCTGCGGCGGCCGCGATGCGGTCGAACTCGGCGAGGCTCAGCGCCGGGGGCTTCTCGCAGACGACGCCGACGCCGGCCTTGAGTGCGGTCACGGCGCCGTCGGCGTGGACGCCGGGCGGGCTGCACAGGTCCACCAGGTCGAGTTCCTCGGCGGCGAGGAGTTCCTCGAGGGAGGCGTAGCCGCGCTCGAGGCCGAACTTGGCGGTGAACGCCTCCAGGCGCTCGGCGTCGGGGTCGACCGCGGCGACCAGTTCGATGCGGTCGGCGACGTGCGCGCGGAGATTCTCCGCGTGGAGGTGGGCGATGCCGCCGGTGCCGACGATCGCGAGGCGGTAGGTGGAGGACACAGCAGAGCTCCTCTATGAGTCTTGTGTAAGCGTTTTCTTGCCATCTAGAGCATACTAACGGACTGTGGCCTCGGTCTCCAGGCGGCGGGTCCCGGGCTCGAGGCGGCGCGCCTCGGTCACCTCGACCGACACGGTCCCGGCGATGTCGGCCGCCGACCGCGCCAGGCGCAGTTCGAGCGTCCCGGCCTCGACGATCCACTGCTCGTCGACGCCGATGAGCGCGGCCAGGTCGACGGGCATGGCGAAGCGCACCTCGCGGGCCTCGCCCGGTGCGAGCCGGAGTTTCGTGAAGCCCACCAGCCGCTGCACGGGCCGTACGGTGGAGGCCACGGGGTCGTGAAGGTACAGCTGCACGACCTCGACGCCGGAGCGATCGCCGGAGTTGCTCACCTCGACGGCCACCTCGACGACGCCGTCGGGGCCGACCTCGGGCTCGGAGAGCAGTCGGGGCTCGCCCCAGGTGAACTCGGTGTACGAAAGGCCGTGCCCGAACTGGAACAGCGGGGTCGGATCCACCGAGGAGACCTCGCTGCGCCGCGCCAGTTTGGGCGTCAGGTAGGTCGCCGAAGGCGAGTCGGGCCGCGCCGGGATGCCGACGGGGAGCCGGCCCTCGGGATCGGTCGCGCCGGTGAGCACCTCGCTGATCGCGACGGCGCCGTTCTCACCGGGCAGGAACGCCTGCACGATCGCGGCCGCCCCCTCGGCGGCCGCGCCGAGCGCGTACGGGCGGCCGGAGATCACCACGACCACGGTGGGCGTGCCGGTGGCGATGACGGCCTCGAGCAGTTCGGTCTGGCGTCCGGGCAGGGCGTGCGAGGGCGCGTCGCAGCCCTCGCCGGAGGTGCCCTTTCCGAACATCCCCGCCCGATCGCCGACGGCGACGAGCGCCAACTCGGCGCGGGCGGCGGCGTGGACCGCGGCCTCGATGTCGACGTTCTCGGCGTCGAGGACGGTGCCTCCCGCGGCGTGCTCGATCTCCGTGCCGGGCAGATCGGCGCGGAGCCGCTCGAGGAGGGTCGGGACCTCGATGCCCATGTCGATGTACGGGTAGCGGTCGTCGGGGCCGCGCGACTCGGCGTCGGGACGGGCGTGGTGATTCGGGAAGGAGTAGCAGCCGAGCATGACGGCCTTGTCGTCGGCCACCGGCCCGACGACCGCGATCCGCTGCGGCGTCCGGAGCGGCAGGACCCCCTCGTTCGACAGCAGCACGATCGAGCGGCGGGCGACCTCGGCGGCCAGCTCGCGTCCTTCGGGCGGGTCGAGGTCGATCTCGGTGGGCGGCTCGAGCTGATCGTCGAGCAGTCCCAGCTCGATCTTCTGCGTCAGGACGCGCTCGGCGGCGCGGTCGACGACGTCCTCCTCGAGGGTGCCGGAGCGCACCGCCTGGAGGAGGGGATCGCCGTAGCAGTCCATTTGGGGCAGTTCCACGTCGACGCCGGCCGACAGCGACAGGCGCGCCGCTTCGGCGCGGTCGGCGGCGACGCCGTGCAGTGAGTTGAGGAAGTTGACACCGAAGTAGTCGCCGACGACGGTGCCCTCGAAGCCCCACTCCTCGCGGAGGATGCCGGTGACCAGGCGGTGGTTGGCGTGGGAGGGGACGCCGTCATTGGCCGCGTAGGAGGGCATGACGGACTTGGCGCGGCCGATGCGCACGGCCATTTCGAAGGGCGTCAGATAGGTCTCGGCGAACTGCCGCTGCCCCATGTAGACCGGTCCGAAGTTGCGGCCCGCGAGCGAGGCGGAGTACCCGGCGAAGTGCTTGAGGGTGGCCACGATGCCGGCTTCCTGCATGCCCACGACGTAAGCGGTGCCGACCGCGCCGGTGAGATAGGGGTCTTCGCCGATGGTCTCCTCCGTGCGGCCCCAGCGGGAGTCGGAGACGACGTCGAGGACCGGCGCGAGACCCTGGTGAATGCCGAGGCCCCGCATGGTCGAGCCGATCTGGTGGGACATCGCGCGCACCAGCTCCGGATCGAAGGTCGCGCCCCAGGCCAGCGCCGTGGGAAAGACGGTGGCACCATAGGCCATGAGACCGGCGAGGCACTCATCGTGGACGAGCGCGGGGATGCCGAACCTGCTGGATTCCCTGATGTGCCGCTGGCGGGCCGCGAGACGGGCGGCACCCTCGACCGGATCGACCGCCGCCGATCCGAAGGGGCGGGTCAACTGGCCGATCCCGTGCGCGATGACCTCGGCGTCGGAGACGGCCGTGTTCTGCTCGCTCTGGTGGGGCGCCATGTCCCCGGCGTCCGTGTCGACGCCACGCCACAGGCTCGCCAATTGCGCGCATTTCTCCTCGAGCGTCATCCGCTTGACGAGCCCGGCCGCGCGCTCGGCCGCCTCTTGGGGGGTGTCGGTGTCCATGCCACTCCACTCAACGACCCGCATGGTGCTACCTTGGGGGGCTACTCCGGGCCGATAGTTTCTGAAAATTTTCTGATCGATTTCGATGCAGATTTGGACACCATAACATTGATTACGCGGGAGTTCTAGCGCTTGCCAGCGCTTGAAATCCGCAGTTTTCGCGTTGAACAGGGCAGGACCGCTCCGAAAGTTTCGGGCGGTCCAGGGAGGGTCCGGGCCTCGCTATAGGATGTCGGCGACTACCTTGGAAGGTACCGACCACGGGAGGACCCTTGACTGAAGCCGAACACGGGCGCGTCACGATCCGTGCCATAGCCGATGAGGCCGGCGTCAGCGTGCCCACGGTCTCCCGCGTCATCAACGGCCGATCCGACGTCGCCCCCGAGACGCGCAAGCGCGTCGAGGAGCTGCTGACCGAGCGCGGTTACCAGCGCCGCCGCTCCACGCGCTCGGCCAACCGCAACGCGCGACTGGTCGACCTCGTCTTCAACGAGCTCGACAGCCCCTGGGCCGTCGAGATCATCAGAGGCGTCGAAGACGCGGCCCACTCCGCGGGGGTCGGCACCGTCGTCTCCGCGGTCCACCGCCGCCGCGCCTCCACCGAGCAGTGGCTGGACAACCTGCGCACGCGCGCCTCCGACGGCGTCATCCTGGTGGTCTCCCAATTGTCCTCCCCCATTCTGGAGCAGCTGCGGCACCTGCGCGTGCCGATGGTCGTGCTCGATCCGGCCGGTGGACCGACGATGGACGCGCCCACCATCGGGGCCACCAACTGGGCCGGCGGCCTGGCCGCCACCGAGCACCTCATCGAGTTGGGCCATCGGCGCATCGGATTCGTCCACGGCCCCAAGCAGGTCTTGTGTTCCAGAGCCCGCTTCGACGGCTACCGCGCCGCCCTGGAGGCCGCCGACATCCCGTTCGACCCGGCGCTGGTATACAACGGCGACTTCTACCACCAGTCCGGCTTCGACGCCGCCAAGGAGCTGCTCGGTCTCAACGACGCGCCCACGGCGATCTTCGCGTCCTCCGACCAGATGGCGTTCGGGGCCTATGAGGCGATCCGGCAGCGCGGGATGCGCATTCCCGAGCACGTCAGCGTGGTCGGCTTCGACGATCTGCCCGAGTCGCGCTGGACCTCCCCGCCGCTGACGACGGTGCGCCAGCCGCTCTCGGAGATGGGTTCGCTGGCCGCGCGCACGGTGCTCGACATGGCCGCCGGCAACGACGTCGACTCGCCGAGGCTGGAGCTGGCCACCGAGATGGTGGCGCGGGAGTCGACCGCTCCCCCTGGCCGAAGCTAGGCGTTCGGCGCCTGGTCGGTGCCCGCGCCGCGGCGGCGGACCTTGACCGCCTCGCGCACCGGCTCGGGCCGGTCGAGGGCGCCGCGGGCGTCGCCGTGATCGGGCGCCTCGTCCAGGCCGAGCGGCACCATGCCGGCGTCGGCGATGAGCGCCAGGTCGTCCTTCGCGGCCTGTCCTTCGCTGGTGAGGTAGTCGCCGAGGAAGATCGAGTTGACGATCTGGAGCGCCAAGGCCTGCATGTGCCGCAGGTGGACCTCGCGTCCGGCGGCGAGCCTGACCTCGGCGGCCGGGTTGGCGAGCCGCACCATGGCGAGGATGCGCAGGCACCGGCGCGGATCGAGCTCCCAGGTCCCTTCGAGCGGGGTCCCGTCGAACGGCAGCAGGAAGTTCACCGGGATCGAGTCGGAGCCGATCTCGCGCAGGCCCAGCGCGACCGACACCAGGTCGGCGTCGGACTCCCCCATGCCCGCGATGAGCCCCGAGCACGGCGACATGCCGGCCTCGCGGGCCGAGTTGACCGTGTCGACCCGGTCGGCGAAGGTGTGCGTCGAGCAGATCTCGGCGTACGTCTCCTCCGAGGTGTTCAGGTTGTGGTTGTAGGCGTCGGCGCCGAGCTCGGCGAGCCGAGAGGCCTGGCCGTCGCCCAGCAGTCCCAGGCAGGCGCAGACTTCCACGCCCGGGCTGGCGTTCTTGACCGCGGCGATGGTCTTGCCGACCCGCTCGACGTCCATATCGGTGGGTCCCCGCCCGCTGGCGACCAGGCACACCCGCGAGGCGCCGCCCGCCACGCCCGCGGCGGCCTGCCCGGCGGCCTCCTCAGGGGACAGCCACGTGTACTTGAGCACCTCGGCCTTCGAGCCGAGCCGCTGCGAGCAGTAGTTGCAGTCCTCGGGGCACAGTCCGCTCTTGAGGTTGACGAGGTAGTTGAGCTTGACTCGATTCCCGAAGTGCCGGAAGCGAAGCCGGGCGGCGGCGGCCACCACGTCCATCAGCTCGGCGTCCGTGCTGGCCAGGACCGCTTCGAGGTCGGCGGCGGCCGGAGACGCCCCGGCGTCGGCGGCGGCTGCGAGGCGGTCGAGAGCGGCGGTGACTGCTGGCATGGCAAGATCCTGCCATATCCGCGCCGGCGGTGTTCTCCGGCCGCTTTGGCGGCCGCCGCGCCGATGCTCCCGCGAAGGACTCCGTGAGGCCGAGCCCTCCCGTTCCCCGCCGTCTTGCTACATTGGTGAGTCGGTGCTGCGAAGAACGCGGCGGGCTGGTGGAGATCCCCCTGCTCGCGTCTTGACAAGTCAACCGTCCGACCATTCCGGAGAGAACCAACGTGCCGATCGCACCAGGACAACCGGCGTTGATCGCCGTGGCAGTCGCCACCCTCTGGGCCGGGTCCTCGGCCCCCGGCCCCGACGACCGGCTGGCGCTCGGCGTCCCGTCGGCCATCAGGGAGTGGGTGGCCCGGCTGACCAGCGACGTGCGCGCCCACGGACTCAAGGGCCGCGCCCGCACCCAGTGCCTCTTGGGCACCGAGGTCCACGTCGAACGCATCGAGGACCGCTGGGCCGAGGTCGTCTGCCCCGCACAGGAGACGTCCGGTTGGGTGCCGCTCGACCAGCTCGTGAATCCGGCCGAGGGCGATGCCAAGGGCCCCGAGCACCTCGTCAGCGCCACGGCCACGGCCATCCGCGATGAGCCCGGGGGCGACGTCGCGATTCCCGGCGTGACGCTCGGGACACGGCTGCGCGTGGTCGGCCCCGGTTACCGCGGGTGGCTGCCGGTGGCGCTCCCGGGTCCGCAGCAGCCCGGGTGGGTGCCGCAGCGCGACCTGAGCTCCGAGCCGATCGGACTCCGCGAGGACGGGCCGCCGGCCACCACGATGATCGCCGGCGGCCTGGACGCGGTGAAGCTCGCGCAGCAGCTGCTGGAGGTTCCTTACCTGCACGGCGGCATCAGCGCCTACGGGATCGACGCGCCCGGCCTGGTGTGGATCGTCTACCGCCAGTTGGGCATGGAGACGCCCCGGTTCAACGAGAAGCTCATCGAGACCGGCGAGCAGATCGAGTTCGACTCCGTGCTGCCAGGCGACCTCGTGTTCCTCGAGCACGGCGGCGACCCGCGCACGCCGGCCATCGTGGCCGAGCGCGGGCGGGCCGACCTCCCCGAGGTGATCTTCTCCTCGCCGGTCTACGGCAAGGTCGTTATGGAGTCCATCAAGGACTCCGAACTCGGTCAGATCACTGCTTGCCGGCGCTTGCCGTCTCGGGCTCCGGCGTAGTCGACGACTCGGCGAACAGCTCCGCCCACGTGCGTCCCTGACGGCGCAGCATGATCCAGTTGGCGCACACCACCGCCGACAGCACGGCGGCGATGAAGCCCAGTGACAGCCACGTCGGGATGTGCGGCAGGTGGAGCGGCTCGCCCGAGTTGATGAACGGCAGCCGGTTCTCGATCAGGCCCTCGAAGACGAGCTTGACACCGATCCAGCCGAGGATGGTGGCCAGGCCCAGCGCCAGGAATTGCAGGTGGCGCAGCAGCGCCGCGAGCAGGAAGTAGAGCTGGCGCAGGCCGAACAGTGCGAAGATCGTGGCCGTCCACACCAGGTACGGCTCCTGCGTGAGCCCGAAGATCGCCGGGATCGAGTCGAGCGCGAACAGGATGTCGGTGGAGCCGATGGCGAGCATCGCCAGCAGCAGCGGCGTCACGAAGCGGCGGCCGTCGACGCGGGTGAGCAGGTGGCCGCCGTGGAAGTCGGGCGTGACGCGCAGCCGGGACTGGGCCCAGCGCATGAAGCGGCTCGGCTCGTACTCCTCTTCTTCGCCGCTGCCGCGCAACAGCCCCCAGGCGGTCCAGATGAGGATCGCGCCGAAGATCAGGAACACCCAGCTGAACCGCGCGATCAGCAGCGCTCCGAAGCCGATGAAGACGCTTCGCAGGACGATCGACAGGACGATGCCGACCAGCAGGACGCGCGACTGGAGCGCGTCGGGCACGCGGAAGGCCTGGATGATCAGGAGGAAGACGAAGAGGTTGTCGACCGAGAGCGCCTTCTCGGTGAGGAAGCCCGCGAGGAACTCACCGCCGAAGGTGGCTCCTTGGGTCAAGAAGATCACTCCGGCGAAGACGAAGGCCGAGGCGATGTAGACGCTGGACCAGATGGCCGCTTCGCGCATGCTGGGACGGTGGGGGTTCCTGATGGCGTGCGTGAGATCCAGGATGACCACGGCCGCCAAGACCGCGATGGTGAGGACCCAGACCCATGCTGGGAGTTCCAATGTGTTGCCTTCCTTGTTGATGGAGGGTCACATGGTCTCTCCCGATCCGGCCGGATCAGCGCCACCGGAGACCGACTGCGGTCTCGTGTATTGACGACGACGCTAACAACGCTACAGAACGCTGCGGGATACTCCCCATATACCAATTTTGGTTCGCCGGGGCTAATTATGCACGCGGTAACCCGACATGTCATCAGTCGGGTATGTGACTTGTCTCTCGACCGTATGTCGGAAATCGAGTAGGGTCAAGCGCCCGTGCGAGGCTCCGGTCGTGGTTCTCGAAGTCGCAGAAATCAACGTCATCCCCGGCCAGGAGGCCGCCTTCGCCGAAGCGTACCGCGCGGCCAGGGAGTTCGTCGCCGTCTCTCCGGGCCTGCGCTCGATGCGCATGACCCAGGGCGTGGAGTCGCCGAGCCGGTTCGTGCTCCTCATCGAGTGGGATTCGGTGGAGGCCCATGAGCAGGGCTTCCGCGAGACCGACCGCTTCGGGAAGTGGCGCGAGGCCATCGGCCCGTACTTCGCGAAGGCACCCGTGGTGGAGCACTTCGGCGACGTCGAATAGCCGAACGGCAGCGAAGACTGTCACGGCTCAGTCGCGCAGCCCGTCGGGCAGTGTGCCGAGGCCCGCGAGCAGCTCGAGCCGCTCGGATTCGGACAGCGCCTCGTAGATCGGCGCGTCCCTCCGGTCGGTCTCGTCCTCGATGCGCTGCCGCAGCGGACCGTCGGCGAGCTCACGGAGCTTCTCCACGGTGAGGCCCTCGGCCGTCCAGGCGGCGCGGTGCGCGTCGCCCCGGTGGTGGCGCAGCGCTCCGAGGCGCGAGATCAGGCGCAGCGCCTCCGAGCCTTCCGGCGGCTCGAACGGCGGGGCCATCGCCGCGAACGCCGGCCCGCCCGTGGCGGCCCCGGCCTCCAAGAGCCTGCCGACGAGCGCGTTCAGCCGCGGCAGCGCCCCCAGACCCGGCATCGTCGCGATCGGGCGCGCCGACCACAGCCGCTCGGCGGCCTCGCCGACCGCCCGCTGGACCGCCAGCGCCGCTGAGCGTCCCGCGTCCGTCAGGTGCCACTCGCCGTCGACGCGGGCGAGCGTCCCCCGCTCATGGCCCCGGTTGCCGTCGGCGAGCATGTACACCGTCGTGGCCGCGAACGCTTCATCGCTCATAGGGCGCGCGAGCAGCCCGAAATTGAAGTTGTTCTCGAACCCCGGCTCGAGTCCCGACTCGTCGTAGATCACTCGCACCCGCGGTCGCGCCGCCACGCGGGCCGAGATGTATACGCGGTCGATCACCGGCCGCACGGCACGTTCGAAGCCCGTCATCGCTCAGGCGCCCGCCTCGTCGAGCTGGCGCAGTTCGCGTTTGAGGTCCGCGATCTCGTCGCGGTAGGCCGCGGCCAGCTCGAAGCGCAGCTCCCTCGCCGCGGCGAGCATCTGCTCGTTGCGCTCCTCCATCTGCTGGACGATCTCGGAGCGGACCCGGGCCACGCCCTTCTCCTGCTTCGGGCCGCGGTCGGGCCTGGTCTCCTTGACGAAGTGCTCGGTGTCGGCCGCGGTGTCGTAGAGGTCCTCCATGATGTCCGCGATGCGTTTGCGCAGCGGCTGCGGGTCGACCCCGTGCTCGAGGTTGTACGCGACCTGCTTCTCGCGGCGACGGTCCGTCTCGTCCAGCGCCGCCTTCATCGAGTCGGTGAGGTTGTCGGCGTACATGAGCACCGTGCCGGACAGGTTCCGGGCCGCGCGACCGATCGTCTGGATCAGCGAGGTCGACGAGCGCAGGAAGCCCTCCTTGTCGGCGTCCAGGATCGCCACGAGCGAGACCTCCGGCAGGTCGAGGCCCTCTCGCAGCAGGTTGATGCCGACCAGGACGTCGAAGTCGCCGCGCCGCAGCTCCCCCAGCAGCTCGACGCGCCGCAGGGTCTCCACCTCCGAGTGCAGGTACTGCACCCGGATGCCGTTGTCGAGGAAGTAGTCGGTGAGGTCCTCGGCCATCTTCTTGGTGAGCGTGGTGACCAGGACCCGCTCGTTCTTGGCCGCGCGCTCCCTGATCTCGTACATCAAGTCGTCGATCTGGCCCTTCGTGGGCCGGACCTCCACCTGCGGGTCGACCAGGCCGGTGGGGCGGATGACCTGTTCGACGAACTCGCCGCCGGTCTGTTTCATCTCCCAGGGACCCGGAGTGGCCGACAGGTACACCGTCTGGCCGACGCGCTCGCGGAACTCGTCGAACCGCAGCGGCCGGTTGTCCTGGGCGCTGGGCAGGCGGAAGCCGTGCTCGACGAGGTTGCGCTTGCGGGAGGCGTCGCCCTCGGACATCGCGCCGATCTGCGGGACGGTCTGGTGGGACTCGTCGAGGATCGTGACGAAGTCCGAGGGGAAGTAGTCGAGGAGCGTGTGGGGCGGGGACCCGGCGGGGCGGCCGTCGATGTGCCGCGAGTAGTTCTCGATGCCGTTGCACGTGCCGGTCTGCTTCATGTTCTCCAGGTCGAAGACCGTGCGCATGCGCAGGCGCTGGGCCTCCAGGAGCTTGCCCTGGGCCTCGAGCTCGCTCAGGCGCTCCTCGAGCTCGTCCTCGATGTCGCGGATGGCCCGGGCCATCCGCTCGTCGCCGGTGGCGTAGTGCGACCCGGGGAAGATCAGGACGCGGTCGACCTCGCGGATCGCCTCGCCGGTGATCGGATGCAGGTAGTAGAGCCGGTCGATCTCGTCGCCGAACATCTCGATGCGGATCGCCAGCTCCTCATAGGCCGGGATGATCTCGATCGTGTCGCCGCGGACGCGGAAGGTGCCGCGAGTGAAGGCGATGTCGTTGCGGGCGTATTGGACGTCGACCAGGCGCCGCAGGAGCTTGTCGCGGTCCCATTCCTGGCCGACGGCGACCTCGGTGGCCTGTTCGAGGTACTCGGCGGGGGTGGCCAGGCCGTAGATCGCCGACACGGTGGCGACCACGACGACGTCGCGGCGCGTCAGGAGCGAATAGGTGGCGCGGTGGCGCAGCCGCTCGACCTCCTCGTTGATCGAGGCGTCCTTCTCGATGTAGGTGTCGGTCTGCGCGACGTAGGCCTCGGGCTGGTAGTAGTCGTAGTACGAGACGTAGTACTCGACCGCGTTGTTCGGCAGCAGCTCGCGGAACTCCTTGGCCAGCTGCGCGGCGAGGGTCTTGTTGTGAGCCATGACCAGGGCGGGCCGCTGGAGCTTCTCGACGAGCCACGCGGACGTGGCGGACTTGCCGGTGCCGGTGGCGCCCAGGAGCACCACGTCGCGCTGCCCGGCCTCGATGCGTTCGGCCAGTTCCGCGATCGCCGTAGGCTGGTCGCCGGCCGGCTCGTACTCGCTGACGACTGCAAAGTGCCCGTCGGCGCGGGGAATATCGAATGCCACGGACCAACGGTAGCCCGGACCACCGACATAGACCGGCGGCGCCGGTGACTTTTCGGGCACTGGCTCGTTGGTCACTCCGTGAGCACCACTACTGCGACACCTCTGAAGTCCGCCCTCCTGTGGGCCTTGGCCATCATCCTCGCGATAGGCGCCGCCGGCTGGCTCGCCGTCTCGTGCGGAGCCGACCGGGTCGGCGCCGAGCGGCCCGTCACCGAGGAGGAGGCCGAGACGCTGGCGGCGCTGCGCTACCGCAACTACACGTCCGAACCGGTCGCGGTGCGGATGCAGTTCGCGGCGGACGGCGAAGCGATCCTCGTGGACGGCTACCTCGACTGGCGGCAGCCGCTGCTGTACGCGCGCGTCCCGGACGCCGAGGGCGGCCACCGACTGGTGCAGGCGATTCCGGGCCTGGCGGCGACGCACGCCGACGACGAGGCGTTCGAGGAGGCGAAGGCCCCCGCTTCGGACTGGAGCCCGCGCCAGATGCTCAGCGGCGGCGCGCTCCCGGCGGAGACCGCGTTCGACGTGCTGGTCTCCGCGATGTTCAGCCTGACCGCCGACAAGGGCGACGACGCGGCCCTCCTGGCGGAGCACGCCACCTGGCGCGAGGACGGCGTCATCGACGGCGAGCCGGTCGACACGTTCCGGGCGCCGCTCATGGTCGAGTCGAACGATCCGGCCGCGGGACGCCCCGAAGCGCTGTACTCGCTCGACCGCCACGGCGACATCCGCCGATTCCAGGTCAACACCGGCGGTTCCGAGCTGGCCACGGTCGACTTCCTGCGCGAGGCCGAGTTCGACGCTTCGAACCTGGAGGCGGTCGACCTGCTCGGCGGCGGCTCGATCGAGCCGACCGAGGTCGACGAGGATCTGGCCGAGACGCTCGCACAGGTGCGCTCGGCGAACTGGTCGGAGTCGGCGACGGTGGCGATGTCGGTGCCGATCGCCGACGGCCAGGTCGCGCACGGGCACGGCTACATCGACTGGCGCACCATGACGGCGTACTTGAACATCGCGGACGCCGACGGGCATCGGCTGTTCCTGGCTCGGCCCGGCGGCCTGGCGAGCATCGGCACCGATTCGGACGAGCTGCCCCAGACGCTGCCCGACGAGGGCTGGGAGACGCACGCGCTCACCGACGAGGCGATCGCGGAACGCTTCGGGCCGGTGGAGACGCTGACATACCGGCTCCTGGAGATGAGCGCCGAAGAGGCCGCGGACGCCGACGAGATGGCGTCCGAGGCGGTGCTGCTGCGCGTCGACGGCGAGGGCGAGCAGGCGACGCACGTCGTCGAGTTCCCCGTCGCGGGCGACGCCGACGCCGCCGAGGGCGAGTCCGCGTTCCGCTACCACATCGAGGCCGATCGGCTGAGCGAGGTCGAATTGATGACGTTCTTCGGCGTGGCCAGTGCCGAACTGGAGCACGAGGACTATCCGATGATCGCGATCCCGTGGACCGTCAACGAGAAGATCGGCTGACGCCGCCGGAGTTACCGATGGATCTGGCCCCTCGGCCAGATCCATCGTCCATCACCTCCGCTAACACACCGGAGGGTGCCAGCCTGTGGCTTCGGCCCACTTGTTCGCGCGAGGCCATCCCTCGCGGAGGAACCAGGGCTCCTTCGCCTCGACGTAGGCCTTGGTCGAGTCGACCTTGGCGGCGAGCTCGCCTTTGGCCTGGGCGTAGTCGGCGCGGGCCCGGGCGTCGGCTCGCAGCCAGTCGCGGAACAGCAGCGCGAACCGCTGACCGGGGCTGTCGATCGGCCGGAAGTGGATGTGAGCGATATTACCCGGGTCGGCGTAGCCGTAGAAGCGCTTCTCCCATTCGGCCACGTCGGGGCGGTCGGGCTTGGGTTCGTCGAAGGCCCGGCGGCCGAAGAATCCCGCCTCGCCGAGTGCGTCCTCGAGCATGTCGACGGCCCGGAGGGTCACGACGGTGACCTGGATGTCGATGACGTCCTTGGCCGGCAGTCCCGCCACGGCGGAGGAGCCGACGTGGTCGATGCGGACCGCGCTGGGGCCCATGACGCGGCGCAGACGCGCCGCCAGGTGTTCGAAGCGCCTGGGCCAGGCCGGGTCGGACTCCACGAACTGGAGTTTGTCGGGGCGGTCTTGCTTGCGCCCCAAGTGAAGGTTCTCGGAGAAGGGGACGATGCGCTCGTCCCACAGCATGGTCACTCGTCGTTCGATGTCGGCACGGCCGTCCCGGTTGTAGAGCACGACGTCACAGACCTCGCGGCGTTCCGCGTCACTGGCCTGGGCATCGATTCGTCGTAGGGCGTCGTCGCGGTCCATGCCGCGTTCGACGAGCCGTTCGAGCCGGAGCTCTCGCGGCGCTTCCACATCGATGGCGAGGTGGAAACTCGGTGCTTGGCCGGTCTCGGCCAGCAAGGGAATGTCCTGGACGACGATGGTGTCGTCCGGTTGGGCTGCGGTGAGCTCTCGGGCTCGCAGACGGACTCGCGGATGCACGATCGCTTCGAGTTCGGCGCGCGCGTGCGCGTCGTCGAAGACGATTCGGGCGAGTCGGGCACGGTCGAGTGCGCCGTCGGCGTCGAGGATGTCAGGGCCGAAACGGGAGACCACCGCGGCGAGGCCTTCGGTGTCCGGGGCGACCACTGCTCGGGCTAGGGCGTCGGCGTCGATCACGAATGCGCCCAATTGCGCCAGCTTCGCCGCGACCGTGCTCTTACCGGCTCCGATGCCACCGGTCAATGCGACTTTTAGCACATGTAAAACACTACCCGCCCCAGGCGAACAACCTGGGACGGGTAGTGGTCTGTCAGCTTAAGGAGTGACTAGCTCCCGGCGAGCTTCTCGCGCAGTGCGGCGAGGGCCTCGTCGGTGGCCAGCGTTCCCGAAGGCTCGGCCGGGGCCGCCTTCTTCTCGGAGGTCTGCTTCTTCGCGCCCTTTTCGCCCTTCGGGGCGGCTTCGCCCTCGGCGGGCTTGGCGGGCGGTTCGGAAATGGTGCGCTCCGAGATCTGCTTGCCGTGCTCTTCCCAGCGGGTGCGGGCCTCGGCGTACTGACGCTCCCACTCTTCGCGGGCCTCGTCGTAGCCTTCCATCCACTCGCCGGTCTCCGAGTCGAAGCCCTCCGGGTAGATGTAGTTGCCCTGGTCGTCGTACTGCGCGGCCATGCCGTACAGCGTCGGGTCGAACTGCTCCTCGTTCTCGACGAAGGCCTCGTTGGCCTGCTTGAGCGACAGGGAGATCCGGCGGCGGTCCAGGTCGATGTCGATGACCTTGACCATGGCGTCGGAGCCGACCTTGACGACCTGCTCGGGAACCTCCACGTGACGCTCGGCCAGCTCGGAGATGTGAACCAGGCCCTCGATGCCGTCCTCGACGCGGACGAACGCGCCGAACGGAACCAGCTTGGTGACCTTGCCCGGCACGATCTGGCCGATCGCGTGGGTGCGGGCGAACTGGCGCCACGGGTCTTCCTGAGTGGCCTTCAGCGACAGGGAGACGCGCTCGCGATCCAGGTCGACCTCGAGCACCTCGACCTCGACCGGCTGGCCGACCTCGACGACCTCGCTGGGGTGGTCGATGTGCTTCCAGGACAGCTCCGAGACGTGAACCAGGCCGTCGACCCCGCCGAGATCGACGAAGGCGCCGAAGTTGACGATCGAGGAGACCGTGCCCTTGCGAACCTGGCCCTTGGCGAGCTGGTGCAGGAACTCGGTGCGGACCTCGGACTGGGTCTGCTCCAGCCAGGCGCGACGCGACAGGACCACGTTGTTGCGGTTCTTGTCGAGCTCGATGATCTTGGCTTCGAGCTCACGGCCGACGTACGGCTGGAGGTCGCGCACGCGGCGCATCTCCACCAGGGACGCCGGCAGGAAGCCGCGGAGGCCGATGTCGAGGATGAGACCGCCCTTGACCACTTCGATGACCGAGCCGCGGACGACGCCGTCCTCGTCCTTGATCTTCTCGATCGTGCCCCAGGCGCGCTCGTACTGGGCACGCTTCTTGGACAGGATCAGGCGGCCTTCCTTGTCCTCCTTCTGGAGGACGAGGGCCTCAACGTGATCGCCCACAGCGACGACGTCTTCAGGATCCACGTCGTGTTTGATCGACAGCTCGCGCGAGGGGATGACGCCCTCGGTCTTGTAGCCGATGTCGAGCAGGACTTCGTCCCGGTCGACCTTGACGACGGTACCTTCGACGATATCGCCGTCGTTGAAGTATTTGATGGTCGCGTCGATCGCGGCAAGGAGATCCTCGTCAGAGGCGAATTCGTCGACCGTGGTGCTGTTCTCAGCGTTGCTCGAGGTGGCCTCGATGCTGCTCGTCATGTGGGCTGGTGCTCCGGATACGTTCAGAATTGTGGGCTCGCGCCCGCGTCCCGCAAAAATACGGTTCCGCACGCGTCGTAGTGACGCGCGAGACGCGAATGCTCGCAGTTACAGTGCGCCCGGCCGTCTTGCCGTTGCCGGCTCGTGTCCTGCTCCCTTCTGAGGACACAGACATGCCTAGGCCAGTCCAGGTTACCGTGCGCGATATCCCCACGCCAGTCCGGGCCGGATTCGGTGTTCACGAACACCGCTAATGGGCGGCGGCTTCCCACGAATCGCCGAACCCGGCGGAGACCGTGAGCGGCACCGCGAGCTCGGCGGCGCCCGACATCTGCTCGCTCACGAGCCGCTCGAGCTGCTGCGCCTCCCCGGGCGCGACCTCGCACACGAGCTCGTCGTGGACCTGCAGGATCACGCGGGACTCGAGCCGGTGCGCGCGCAATTCGCGGTCGACGCCGAGCATCGCGGTCTTCATGATGTCGGCGGCGCTGCCCTGGATCGGGGCGTTGAGCGCGGCACGCTCGGCCATCTCGCGGCGCTGGCGGTTGTCGGAGGTCAGATCCGGGAAGTAGCGGCGCCGGCCCATGATCGTCTCGGTGTAGCCGGTCTTGCGGGCCTGTTCGACGACGGTGTGCAGGTAGTCGCGGACCTTCCCGAAGCGGTCGAAGTAGTCGTTCGCCAGCTGCTGCGCCTCCTCGGTGGAGATCCCCAACTGCTGGCTGAGCCCGTACGTGGACAGGCCGTAGGCCAGGCCGTAGGACATGGCCTTGATCTTGCGGCGGTGTTCGGCGGTGACCTCGGCGGGAGCGACCCCGAAGACCTTCGCGGCGACGGCCCGGTGGATGTCCTCGCCGGACTTGAACGCGTCGATCAGACCCTCGTCGCCGGTGAGGCTCGCCATGATGCGCATCTCGATCTGGCTGTAGTCCATGGTCATCAGCGACTCGTAACCGTCGCTGACGACGAACCCGGCTCGGATGTCGCGCCCCGCCTCGCTGCGCACCGGGATGTTCTGAAGGTTCGGATCCGAGGACGACAGGCGCCCGGTGGCGGCCACGGTCTGGTGGAAGGTGGTGTGGATGCGCCCGTCCGGCTGGATGGTGGCGCGGAGGGTCGCCACGATCTGCTTGAGCTTCTCGACATCGCGATAGCGCAGCAACTGCGCCAGCAGCGGGTGCTGCGTCTTCGTGTACAGCTGTTGGAGCGCCTCGGCGTTGGTGGTGTACCCGGTCTTGGTGCGCTTGGTCTTCGGCATCTTCAGCTCCTCGAACAGGATCTCCTGGAGCTGCTTGGGCGATCCGACGTTGAACTGGCGGCCGACGATCGTGTGGGCCTCGTCCGTGGCGTCCTTCGCCTTGGCCGCGAAGCTCGCCTCGATGTCGGCGAAGTGGCCCTCGTCGGCGGCGATGCCGACGATCTCCATGCGCGCCAGGACGCCGGTGAGCGGATACTCCATCTCCTCGGCGAGTCGGGCCTGCTGGCGCTCGGCGAGCCGCTCGGTCTCGGCCGCGGCGAGATCGGCGACGATGCCCGCGGCGGCGCAGTCGGCCTCGAAGCGGGACTTGTCGTCGGCCATGGCCGCGTCGAGTCCGACGAGCGTGCCCTCGCCCGACTGCTGGGCGGTGGTCTCGAGCTCCCGGCCGAGGTACTGCATGGCCAGGTCGCCCAGGGCGTAGGTGCGCTGCTCGGGCTTGAGCAGATAGGCGCCGATGACGGTGTCGGCCTTCAGACCGGCCGGCTCGGGCCAGCCGGCGGCATCGGCGCCCCAGTTGAAGCCCTTGACGTCGTGGACGAACTTGCCGCGCTCGCCGTCGGCCAGCCACCTGGTCCAGGCCTTGTCGTCCTCGGCGTCGAGTTGGGAGGGGTCGAACCACAGCGCCTCACCGCCCTCGGCCAGCGCGATCGAGTCGAACGAGCCGGCGCCGGACTCGAAGGTGCCGGTGTAGGCCACGGCGACGTCACCTTGGTGCGCGTCGAGCCAGGCCTGCATGCCGCCCGGTTCGAGCTTGGCGGCGCGGAGGTCGTCGACCGCCGCCCGCTTCGGGGCGGCCTCACCGAGGGCTTTGTCGCCGAGGCTCGCGTTGATGCGTTCGCCGAGGGTGCGGAACTGGAGGGCGTCGAACAGCTCGTTGGTCTCCTCGACCGACCAGCCCTCCCAGGCGAGGCCGTCGATGTCCTCGGGCAGTTCGAGGTCGCGGACGAGCCCGTTGAGCCGGTGGTTGCGCAGGACGTCGTCGAGGTGATCGCGCAGGTTCTGGCCGGCCTTGCCGCCGATCTCGTCGATCTTCTCGACCAGGCCGTCCAGGGAGCCGTACTTGACGATCCACTTCGCCGCGGTCTTGGGGCCGACGCCGGGGACGCCGGGCAGGTTGTCGGACTTCTCCCCCACCAGCGCGGCCAGGTCGCGGTAGCGGTCGGGGGCGACGCCGTACTTCGCCTCGACCAGGTCGGGGGTGTAACGGGCGAGGTCGGTGACGCCCTTGACCGGATACAGCAGCGTGACCGCCCCATTGACCAGCTGGATGGTGTCGCGGTCCCCCGAGGAGATGAGGGTGTGCGCACCGTGCTGCTCGCCCTGGGCGGCGAGGGTGGCGATGATGTCGTCGGCCTCGTAGTTCTGCTTGGTGAGCCACTTGATGCCGAGGACTCCCAGGAGCTCCTGGATGATCGGGATCTGGCTCTTGAACTCCTCGGGCGTGTCGGCGCGGCCGTCCTTGTACTCGGCGTACTCCTCGGTGCGGAAAGAGCGGCGTGAGACGTCGAAGGCCACGGCGACGTGCGTCGGCTTCTCGTCCCTGAGCAGGTTGATGAGCATGGACGCGAAGCCGTAGACGGCGTTGGTCACCTGGCCGTCGTCGGTCGAGAACTTCTCAGCGGGGAGCGCGAAGAACGCGCGGAAGGCCATCGAATGGCCATCGATCAGCAGCAGACGAGATTGCGAAGCGGTCACGCCTCAGAGCCTATCGAGTGCCTCCGACAAGCGGGGAGATGGCCGAATCGGCATGTCCGATCCGGGCCTGGAAGACGGATCGGCCCGCGAACCTGCTGGTTCGCGGGCCGCAGGCCTGAGCGGGCGCCTACTCGGCGTCCTGGGCTTCCTTCTCCTTGGCTTCGTCGATGACGCGGTTGGCGACGTCCCGCATCGACAGGCGGTGGTCCATCGCGGCGCGCTGGATCCAGCGGAAGGCGTCGGGCTCGGGCATGCCGTACTGGGTCATGAGCAGCCCCTTGGCGCGATCGACGAGCTTGCGGACCTCGAGGCGCTCGGTGAGGTTCGCGACCTCTTTCTCGAGGGCGGTCATCTCGGCGAAGCGGGTGAGCGAGAGCTCGATGGCCGGCACCAGGTCGGACTTCTGGAACGGTTTGACGAGGTAGGCCATCGCGCCGGCGGACTGGGCGCGATTGATGAGATCGCGTTGGCTGAACGCGGTGAGAATCACCACGGGAGCGATGCGCGCGGACACGATCTTCTCGGCCGCCTGGAGGCCGTCCATGATCGGCATCTGGATATCGCAGATCACCAGGTCGGGCTGGTGCTCCTGGGCGAGCCGGACAGCGGCCTCGCCGTCGGCAGCCTCGGCTACGACCTCGTAGCCCTCCTCGGTGAGCATCTCGGCCAGGTCGAGGCGGATGAGCCCCTCGTCTTCGGCGATGAGCACGCGCTTGCGCGGCTCCTCGGCGGCCTTGCTCGTCATGCGTGTCCGTACCTTTCATGCGCGTCTGGTCGGTCGGCGTGCGGCATTGACGGCACACCAGGCACTCAGCTTATCCGGCGTGGCCCGCCGATGCAGCTCCCTATGTCGAGCGTTTCGGACAGGCGGGCCCAACTGTCACCCTCCGCACCCCGGGGGTATCATATGCTGCGGTCCGAACTTGACGGCTCGGAGCCCGGCCCGGTATTCCAATTGGCAGAGAAGACGGATTCAAAACCCGTACAGTGTGGGTTCGAGTCCCACCCGGGCTACTTTTCTCACCCCAGGTCAGACAGCCGGATCGTCATCGACCTGGGGTTTCCTGTGCTTCTGCTTCGTCGTCAGCGGTTGTAGGCCGGTGTGCGCGAGCCTCTTCCCCACGATTCCCCCACCGAGATCGATTCCCGCACCAAAGCATTCGACTACGAGGCCTGCCGCCGCCAAGCGCACCAAGGGGCAGCAGGCCGCCCACATGCTCCGGCGGCTCCCGGCCGGCCGCCGCCGCGACCAGCCCGAACCATGAACCTCACGAATCGAGGACGGAGCACTTGCCACCGAACCGGATCGGCATGAAGTTCTACTGCGTTCCTTGCAGGTACGATGAATTCCATTCACCCTCATTGACGAGAGGCCCCTGTGACGATGCGAGCGGCCGTGTGCATGCAATACGGACCACCTGAAGGTCTCGAACTGCGAGCATTGGCGAAGCCGGAGCCGGCGCCCGGCGAGGTGCTCATCAAGGTGTTCGCGACGACGGCGCACGTCGGAGACACCCGGATCAGGCGAGCGGACCCGTTCCTGGTGAGACTGGCGTACGGGCCGTTGAAACCGCGGAAGGCTCTCGTGCTCGGACTGGAGATCTCCGGTGTCGTCGAAGCCGTCGGGCGCAAGGTCACGTCGTTCACCGCCGGCGATGCGGTGTTCGCCTTCACCGGATTCGGGCTGGGCGGATACGCCGAGTACCGGTGCCTGGCCGCCGCGGACACCGGGCGCCCCGGGCGGACGGGACTGGTGGCCCACAAGCCCGCGAACCTGGCCCATGAGGAGGCGGCCGCTGTCCCGGCGGGAGGACTCACGGCCCTGAAGAATCTGCAGAAAGCGCGCATCCGGCCCGGCCACAAGATCCTTGTCAACGGCGCTTCAGGCAGCCTGGGAACGTACGCCGTCCAGCTCGCCAAACACCACGGCGCCGAAGTCACCGCCGTCTGCGGCACTGGGAACCGCGATCTGGTCGCCTCCCTCGGTGCCGACACGGTCATCGACTACACCGAAGAAGACTTCACCCAGGGCCAGGGAGCGTATGACATCGTGTACGACGCCGTCAT
The DNA here is from genome assembly GCF_054776215.1 of Glycomyces tarimensis. NCBI lineage: Bacteria > Bacillati > Actinomycetota > Actinomycetes > Glycomycetales > Glycomycetaceae > Glycomyces > Glycomyces tarimensis. The sequence continues at coordinate 46,800 of NZ_BAAHCB010000018.1, read as the reverse complement.
GAAGACGACCGCGGCACGCTGTCGACGAATCCTGAACCACGGGGGCGTGTTCGTCGGCAATTCCCGCCTGCCGCGGATGGAGCATGCGGACCTGGTGTTCCTGAGGGACCTGATCGAACAAGGGCGCCTGCGACCTGTCATCGACAGGACGTACTCGTTGGACGAGATCGTCGAGGCGCACCGATACGTCGACCAGGGGCACAAGAAGGGGAACGTCCCCGTCACCGTATCCGCGTAGCGACACCGTCTCTTCTCGATCGCCTGTCGCCCAAAGTCTCTGACAGCGGAACTCATTCACGGCACGAGCGCCTCCGTGTAAACCGCAGGTCTCGAACAGGTCACGTCCATCGGCCAGTCTGGGCGACGACCGCCGGCGAATCCGCGTCGGCGCCCGTGACGACTGGAGCAAGCACATGCGAATACTTCGGGCACTGGCCGCGTTCATCCCGATCGCCGCGACGATCGGCCTCGCCGCCCCGGCATCGGCGCAGGAAGTCCCCAGTGGATCGTTCTCGGTCCTCAGCTACAACGTCGCCGGGCTCCCGCTCGGGCTCGGCGACGGTGACCCCGAGAGGAACACGCCGATCATCGGGTCGCGCCTGGACCCGTATGACATCGTTCACGTCCAGGAGGACTTCAACTACCACGCCGCGCTGTACGCGGCCGACGACCATGCGCACCGGACGCCGACGAGCGGCGGCGTGCCCTTCGGCGACGGCCTCAACACGCTCTCGCACCTGCCGTTCGAGGACTTCGAGCGCGTCCGCTGGGACGAGTGCTCCAGCGGCTCGGGCGACTGCCTGACGCCCAAGGGTTTCACGTTCATGCGGGCGCGGCTGGCGGAGGGCGTGTGGGTGGACCTGTACAACCTGCACACCGACGCCGGCGTCGAGCCGGGCGACCTGGAGGCACGGCGCGCGAACCTCGATCAAGTCTCGGCGTTCATGCGGACGCACTCGGCGGGGAACGCGGTGATCGTTTACGGCGACACCAACACGCGATACACGCGAGCAGGCGACGACATCGCCGGGTTCGCGGCGGCCAACAGGCTGTCGGACCCGTGGGTCGACCTGGTGCGCGGCGGCGACGCGCCCGACAAGGGCGATGAGGCGATCGTCTGCGACGACGCGAACGTGACCGACTCGTGCGAGGTCGTCGACAAGATCCTGTACCGCGGCGGCGATTACGTGCGCCTGGAAGCGGTGGAATACCGCAACGACGACACCGCCTTCCGCGATGCGAACGACGAGCCGCTCTCGGACCACTACCCGATCACGGCCGAGTTCGACTGGTCGGTGGACTCGCGATTTCGGATGAGCGACCAGTTCGGCGGGCCCCACGGGACCTCCTTCACCGACATCGACGACATCGGCGCGGGTGCCGAAGCGACGGAGCTGCGACTGCGCGGCGGATCGCGGATCGACCGCGTCGGGATGACGCTGGCGGACGGAACGAAGCTGGACCACGGCGGCAGCGGCGGCACGCTCGCCACACTGGAGTTGCGTTCCGGGGAGCATCCGGTCGAGCTGTTCGTGTGCCGGGGTGAGCACGAGGGCCGCACCCGAATCTTCTACGCCCGCTTCACGACCGATGACGGACGGACACTGGCAGCCGGCGCCCCGACAGGCGACTGCGCCACGTACACCGCGCCGTCGGGCTGGCAGATCGCCGGCTTCCACGGCCGCGCGGGAGACGAGCTCGACAAGGTCGGCGTGATCTACACGCGACGCTGACCATCCGCTCGCGGGGCCGGCCGCGTGCGGCAGGTCCCGCGAGCGGATTCGGTGCCGACAGGAAGGAGCCTCAGTCGATGCGGATCGTGATGGTCTTCTTGGTGTAGGTCGCGGTGGCGCTGCGGCCCTCCAGCTCCAGTTCGATCGCGTCGAATGCGCCCTCGATCTTCTTCGCCTTGACGAGCGGCACGTCGACGCCGCGGATCGGCGGGCGCTGGAGGTCGAGCCTGACGCGCAGGACGCTTCCGGTCTCGAGCCTGAGGGTGCCGGCGACTTCGAGCATCGGCTCGTCGCCGTCGTCGGCGGTGACTTCGAGGACCGCTCCGGCCTGCGTGCAGTCCCCGTGCATGTCGACGTGGTCGGCATCGAGGACCAGCGCGCCGCCCTTGACTTGGACGTCACCGGTGCCGAGGGCGGTGGCCGACGCTGCGGTGAGCGTCCCCGACTCGACGTAGGTGCCGCCCGAATAGGCGTTGTCCCCGGTGAGGGCGAGTGAGCCGGAGCCGGCCTTGTGCAGCTTGCCGGAACCGCCGATGTCGTTGCGCCACACATCGCGCGCGTGGAAGCCGCCGAGACCGGCGTCCATGACCACGCGGACGTCGCCGTCGAATCGGCCGTAGCCGTCGGCGGCGGCGAACAGGTCCAGCCGTCCCCACTGCTCGGGGCCGTCCAGGATCGGGTAACCGGAGGGCAGGGCGGTGGTGCGCAGGACCTCCCGGCGCTCCTCGGCGCCCAGGTACGGCAGCCGGGTCTCCAGGATCGCCTCGGCTCCCTTGGGGACGGTCATGTCTGTCTTGTCGCCGCTGCTCTCCAGCGTGTAGGTCAAGGCCGATTCGACGATCACCCGGTTGGCCTCGCGATCGGCGTACTGGTCGGTGTCCGTTCCCTCTCGGTGGGCGTAGGAGTACAGCTCGCGTGTGCCGGTCTGGGCCGTGAAGTAGGCGAGGGCCTGCTCGCGGGCGGCGGCCCGCAGCTCGGCGTACCGGGAGTCGTAGAGGACCGCGGCGGCCAGCGCGGTGCCGAGCACCCGCCCGCCGATGACGTCGACCGGCGAGTGCATCCCGGAGACGATGCGGTTGTCGGACAAGTCCGCGGCGCGGGCGATGAGCTCCTGGAAGCGTTCGGGGATGGCGTACGCGAGTGCGATCGAGGCCAGCCAGTGGGCGTTGGTGTGGCCGCTCGGGAAGCCGCCGTCCTTGTCCGGTTCGGTCGACCGCTGGCGCAGCAGCTCCGCCGCGACGTCGACTTCGGATTCGTACGCGGGGTGGCCGAGTGGGGACACCGCACCGGTCTCGACGACCTCGCTGTCGCGGTTGAGCCGCCAGGGACGCGGGTATTGGAAGGTGTATTTGCTGGGGTTGGAGGAGGCGTGCGGGCCGCGCACGGTGTTGACGAGTTCCACGACCTTGCCGAGGTCGGAGTCGGTGGCGCCGGCGCCGGTGGCGGAGCCCGCGGGGGCGTCGTCGGGGACGGAGTCGCTGAACTTGCCGTCGGGGGTGCCCTCGGGCGCGCTGGTGATGGAGGTGACGGCCTTGGCTCCGGCCTTGTAGACCGCCTCGAGCGGGCCGAGGCCGGCCAAGGCGCTGTAGCTCTGGTGCTGGCGGTCGGAGATGAAGGCTGCCTTGGCTTCGGCGTCGGTCCGCTGGGCGGTGGTCTCGACGCTGTAGTCGATGTTGGCCTGCAGCGTCTTCGTGTCGACGACGAGCCCGTTGTCCCATTCCGATCCGGTCTGCCAGAGCTGCTCGAAGCCGCTGAGGATGCGGACGGCGGCGTTGGTGTCGGCGGAAAGGTTGTCGGTGGTGTTGGTGAGGTAGTCGTCGACGAACGCGGTGCCCGCCCATTGGGCCGGGGCCGCCGGTGCCGGAGCGGCTGCCTTCGCGAAGACGGCGGGGGCCTCCGGGGTCTTGGCGACCGCGCCTTCCGCGACGGCGGTCGAGGCGGCGGCGCCGGCGGCGAGAGCGGCGGAGCCGAGCAGGAGGCGGCGACGGTCGATCGTGTGCTGTTGAGCGGTCATGTTGTCTCTTCCAGAAGCCCGGGGTTATCGGTAACGCCATCACTGTCGCCGTGATCGGTGAACTCGCCCTCGACGATGCGTGAACCCGCGGTGGACGAGTACTGACGCTTGCCGATCGGAACGATGCGCCGCATGGCGCGCCGAAGGCGGGAGCCCGGGCAAAACCGGTGGCGCGCCGCCGGCCGCTGCCGATAGCCTCCGCGGATGAGCAATCCCGCGGACTACTTCAGCGGCGAGGCCGCCGACAGCTACGACCAGAGTTCGGCCGAGATGTTCGCGTCCGATCGGATCGACCCCGTCGTCGACGTGCTGGCCGAGCTCGCCGGCGAGGGCCGGGCGCTCGAGTTCGCCTCCGGCACCGGCCGAATCGCCCTGCCGCTGGCCGAGCGCGGCGTCCCGGTGAGCGGCATCGATCTGTCCGCCGACATGACCGCGCTCCTGCGGGCCAAGCCTGGAGGCGACGCCGTCGACGTCACCGTCGGCGACATCGCGACCACCCGCGTCCAGGGCTCCTTCCGCGTGGTCTACCTCGTGTTCAACACCATCGGCAATCTGACCACGCAGGACGCTCAGGTGGCGTGTTTTGCGAACGCCGCGGCGCACCTCGAAGCCGGTGGCCGCTTCGTCATCGAGACCGGCGTTCCGGAGCTGCGCCGACTCCCGCCCGGGCAACGCGCCGTGCCGTTCCAGACCGCGCCGGACCGTTGGGCCTTCGACCTCTACGACTGCGCCACGCAGCAGATGAGCTCGAATTACGTGACCGTGCTCGACGACGGATCCGGCCGCGAACGCTCCATCCCCTTCAGGTACGTCTGGCCGTCCGAGCTGGACCTCATGGCCCGCATCGCCGGCATGAGGCTGCGACACCGCTGGGCCGACTGGCACCGCACCCCGTTCGACCATGAGAGCGGGGCCCACGTCTCGATCTGGGAGAAACCTGCCGCATAGCGCGGCCCGGCCGCCGAGCTCCCGCGTCGGCGATTCGGCGTGCGTCAGGCGAGCGGGTCTCGGTAGGTGGGCAGTCGCAGGTAGATCCGCACCGTGGTGCCGCTCGGGCTGGTGTGCATACGGACGAGGTCGACGATCTGATTCACCAGCACCAGGCCACGACCGTGCCGCTTCGTCTCGTCGGTCGGCAGCCGTCCGGCGAGCGGATCGGTGATCTGGCCCGAGTCGCTGACCTCCCAGACGAGGTGGGTCTCGTCGGTCCACACGCGGAAGGTGCCGACGCCGCCGCCGTGGTAAATGCTGTTCGTGAGCAGCTCGGTGACGGCGATCTCGAGATCGACGAGCTGGTTCATGGTCAGGCCGACACTCCGGCCGTACGAGGTGATGAACCATCGCGCGTTGTCGAGGGTGCCCCGATCGGCGTTCCGTTCGATGGCCCGCGTCGGAGCCGGGGCCAGGGGCCGGTTGTAGTCGGTGAGGATGCGGTCGGGGTCGTACTGCTCGCTGGGGTGGCGGCCGGAGCGGTCGATGAGGACCGGGTGGGTGGCTCTCGCGTCGGCGATGGCCTGCGGAGCGAGCCCTTGGGTGTCGTAGGGGCACAGTTTGGTCACAGCGCGGCCGTTGAACGCGAGGTTCAGCAGCGCCTCGTGCTGGACGCAGGCCGGGTACTCGACCTCGGTGCGGCCGGGCCAGATCGGTTCACCGATGATGCGCACCCGGCGGCCCTTGTGGGCGTCGATGAACGAGCGCAGCACGCCGGGGATGATCCTCCCCGGGTTGGCGCCGGCGTCGGTCATGTCGATCAGCAGGACCCGATCGGCGGCGGCTCCGAGAGCGCCGCGGATGGATTCGAGATTGTGTTCGGGGACGGCGGCGGCCACCGGCTCGTCAGCGGTCAGCGCGGCGTCGATGAAAGGGACCGTACCGGCAAGGTATTCCTCCGAGGAGGAGTAGAAGAGCGCCGGATGGTCGAACCCGTCCTCCGTCTCTTGGACGGTCGCAGCGGTCATTGTTCTCCCTTGATCGTGATCGCGGCCGCACCATCCGGCCACAAGACCTGCATCACGCGTTGCAGGCCGGGGGGCGCCCCGTAAACCACGATCCGTTGCCCGTCGTTCAATTGGCTTGCGATGTCCACCAGCAAGGTGACGCCGCGAACATCGATGAAGGTCAGCTCGGTCAGGTCCAGATGGATCTCTTCACCCTGACCCGCCACCTGTCGCAGCGCCCGTTCCCAGGCACGGTGACCATTCAAATCTATCTCGCCGACGGCCCGGAGGGTGACCCCATGGCAGTCGCAGTGGGTGATTTGCAGCGGATCATCCGCATTGCCCTGGTCGGCCGATAGCTTGCAGGGAGGCGACTGTGAGGGCGGGCGCGCCCCCGAGGCTCCGCCGACTGCGCGCTCTGCCATCACGGCACCTCCCAATGGTCACTGCGTCCTGGTGAAACTCACGGGAGCTGTCGCTCCACTGACTGCCTTATGGGTCCACACGTTGAACGGCGGAGTTGGGATGCATCGAAATCCGCTTCCGACCTGGGGCCGGACACATCTGTCGAATGAGGGTTCGACTGGATGTGGTCACGAATGGTATCACCGGGAATCGGGCTGTCGCCGGGTTCGCGCCGCCGATAGTTACCAAGGACTCGGCGCTCGCGACAGCACGGGCGGCGGCGGTCGGGCCGATCGGTTCTCGTCCCGCCACGGCCGCAAGCACAATCGGTGGCCGCCGGGGCGGCGTGGGCCGGCTCGGTGTCATCGCCGGAGCAGTCCCGAGTGTGACGCGCTCGGGCCACTGCGGGGGCCGCGGCGCTGCGGAGCGTGCGGCCGTTTCGTCGAACACCAGTAGGTCTCGTTCGGCCGTCCCCGCAAATCGGGACGAAACCCACCGGCGCCGTCGACGGCGGGCCGCGCCCGTCGTCCGGGCAGGCCACGCGGGCGTTCACCGCCCCGGCTTGTGTTAGCGATAACTTTGCTCTATTCTTTAGCCAAGTTGATATCGACACCAATAAATTCCTCGATTGCTGAGGGCTTACCCGGCATATCTCAGCGGTCGGGCGGGCGGCCTTCCGCCCGTGGAACACTTGGAGTTCAAACATGCAGAACAACGCCACGACGAGCCTGCCGAGAGGCGACTCCGAACCCGCCCCGCCGAGCCGGCGCAAGCGCCGCCTCATCGCCATGCTCGCGGTGGTCACCGCCGCACTCGTGACCGCCGCCTCATTCCTACTCGCCACGACCACTGCGCAGGCCGCGATCGCGCCGGGCACGTGGTACACGATCACCTCCCGCCACTCCGGGCTCGTCCTCGGCATCGAGGGCGCGTCCACCGACACAGGAGCTCAACTCGTCCAGTACTCCGCCACCGGCGCGACGAATCAGCAGTTCCGGTTCATCGACGCCGGGGGCGGCTACTGGAGAATCCAGGCGCGGCACTCCGACCTCGTGCTCGACGTCTACGACTGGAACGCCGACGACGGCGCCACCATCGCTCAGTGGACCGACCTCGGCGGCACCAACCAGCAGTGGACGGCCACCGAGGACTCGGCCGGCTACTACACCTTCACCAACCGCTTCTCCGGCAAGAACCTCGATGTCTGGGAGCACTCCACCACGTCGGGAGCCAGGATCTCCCAGTACGAGCCGACCGGCACCGCGAACCAGCAGTGGCAGCTCACTCCCGCGGGCTCCACACCGACCGACCCGCCGACCGGAGAGCCCGCCGACGAGTGCGGCAACCCGCCGAGCCAGCCGTCGAACCTTGGCGGCGACCTCGGCACGCACGACCCGGCGCTGTGGGCCGGCTGCGCCGGCGAGCCGTGGTACGTCTTCGCCACGGGCGACGGACGGTTCAACGACGGCAACATCCCGATCCGTACCTCGACCGACGGCGGGCGGACCTGGCGGAGCCTCGGCGCCGTCTGGAACACCAAACCCGCATGGATCTCCCAGCAGATCCCCGGCGTCGACAACCTGTGGGCCCCGGAGATCTTCCACGACGCGCAGCAGGGCAAGTACTACCTTTACTACTCGGCCTCGACGTTCGGATCGCAGCGCTCGCTGATCGGTCTCGCCACCAATACGACGCTCGACCCCTCCGCACCCGGATACCGCTGGGTCGACGAGGGCGTCGTGTTCCAGTCGTACGAGGGCAATGCGTACAACGCGATCGACCCGAACATCATCGTCGACTCCAGCGGCAGGCACTTCATGGTGTTCGGGTCCTGGTGGGAGGGCATCCACGTCGTCGAGCTGGCGTGGCCCTCCGGCAAGCCCGCCGCGGGCGCGTCGCCGATCAGACTGGCCACCAAGGGCGGCGGCATCGAGGGACCGTCGATGATGAAGCGCGGCGACTACTACTACCTCTTCGTCTCGCTGGGCAAGTGCTGCGCCGGCGCCGACTCGACGTACCAGATCGCCGTAGGCCGCTCGACCTCGCCGACGGGGCCGTTCGTGGACGCGAACGGCGTCGACATGCGCAACGGCGGCGGGACGGTGGTCCTCGGACGCCACGGGAGCTTCGTGGCCTCCGGCGGCCAATCACTGCATAGAGGGCTGATGGCCTACCACTCGTACGGCTCGAACGGCGGCTTCGCCCTCGGCATCGAGCAGATCCAGTGGAACGCGGCGGGCTGGCCCGTCCTCGACGGCAACTGACACCTCGCCCATCGGGCGCCCCTCGACGGGGCGCCCGATGGGCGAGGAACTCAAGCCGCCGTCTCGACCCGCTCCTCGAGCGGCTCGACCTTGCGGACCCTGAGCATCGACGCGGCGACGACGAGGCCGAGGGCTGCGAAGGCGGCGGCGAAGACGAAGCCGAGCCGGTAGCCGCCGGTCATGGCCTCGGCCGCCGAGGCGCCGTCGTCGAGCAGCGACCGTGTCCTCGCGGCGACCACCGTGCTCAGCACCGCCAGACCGACCGCGCCGCCGACCTGCTGGGCGGTGTTGAACAGCCCCGAGGTGACCCCGGCGTCCTCGGGGCGCGAGTCCGACATGCCCAGCGACATCAAAGCCGGCATGGTCAGGCCGAACCCGAGCGGCGCGACCAGCATCCCGGGCATCAGCCGCCGGATGCTCACCTTGACGCTGCGCAACCTCGAACGCGATGGTCTGCTCACCCGGACCGTGTACCCGACCGTGCCGCCGAAGGTGGAGTACGCGGCCACCGACAGCGCGCGCGAGCTCTACGCGCACCTCAACGGCCTGCTCGAATGGGCCGAGCGCCACCAGCCCGACATCATCGAGGCACGCCGCGACTACGACCGCGAGCGCGGTCTGAGCGCGGTCTGAGACGTCGAGGAGGGCGGCACGGCTCTCGACGTGCCGCCCTCTCCCTCGCGCTAAGCGGTCGGAAGCCAGACCCGCATGGTCGCCGGGCCGCGCGTGGCCCGCAAGTGGAATGGGATGAGGCCGATATCGGCGGCCTCGCGTTCCTCTTCGGGGTCCGGATCGGGACCGTACGGCCAGGCGTCGGCATTGCGGTGAACGTGGCCGGCGACGGTCACCGTGCCGTTCTGGACGACCGGGTCCTTGCCCGGGTCGACGGTCAGGTCGATCACGTCGGCGCCGCCGGGCGCATCGATCGACTCGGCGCACAGCACCAGCGGGCCCCGCTCGACGGCGACGCAGCCGCGCACCGCGTCGATCCGCGGGTCCGGACTGGTCCACCTCGGGGCCACCGGCAGTTCCAGCCGCACCACGTCGCCGGCGGCGAAATCGTGCGTGAGGCCGACGGAGCCGGGCTCGACCGTGCGGCACCTCCCCGACGGTTCGGTCAGGATCGCGTACTCGGCCCAGGAAGGCACTCTCAGGCTCAGCGTCCACGGTCCGGCCTCATTGCGCTCGATGCGCACGGCGATCGCGCCGCTGTCGGGGTAGTCCGACTCGACCGAGACCTCGATCGGGCCGCCGGCGAGGTCGGTGGCGATGCTCGCGGGCATGTACTGGTGGATCTGAAGGCCCTCGTCGTCGACGGTGGCGATGTATGCCGCGAGCGAGGCGAAGGTGCGCGCCAGGTTCGTCGGGCAGCAGGAGACGTCGAACCACGGCGCGCGTCGCCCGCGGGCGGCTTGGTGCGGCAGGGCGCGGTCGGCCGGGGGCTCCGGATCCGCGGTGCGCACCTGGAGCGGGTTGGCGTAGAAGAACGACGTCCCGTTCGGGTCGACGGCACCGGCCAGGACGTTCCAGGCGACGCGCTCGATCATGTCACCGTAGGAGGACTCGCCGGTGGCCAGGAGCAGCCGCCACGCGGTCATCACGGCGGCGACTCCCGCGCACGATTCGGCGTAGGCCCGGTCCGGGGACAGCGCGAAGTCCTCGCCGAAGGCCTCGTCGGTGTAGCGCGAGCCCATGCCGCCGGTGAGGTGGGTGCGCCGGGCCAGTGCGCGTCGCCATTGGCGCTCGACTGCTTCGCGCAGCTCGCCGTCGCCCGTGTCGGCGGCGACGTCGAGCGCGCCGGCCGAGAGGTAGAGCGCGCGGACCGCGTGGCCGCGCAGCACTTCGGCCTCGCGCACGGGCACGTCGTCCTGGTAGTACTGCCCGGCGTCGGCGAGCGTGTGCCGCCCGTGGCGTTCGATGAACAGCCGCGCCTGCTCCAGATAGCGCCGTTCGCCGGTGGCGCGGGCGAATTCGGCCAGCGCGACCTCGATCTCGGCGTGTCCGCAGATGCGCTCGATGCCGCCGGGGCCGAAGGTCTCGCAGACGTGGTCGGCGACCTTGCGCGCCATGCGGACGAAGTCGTCCTCGCCGTGGGTGCGCAATCGGGCGACGGCGGCCTGGATGAGGTGGCCGTAGCAGTACAGCTCGTGGCCCCATTCGAGGTCGGAATAGCGGGGCCGCTGTCCGGGATTGCCGAACATGGTGCTGAGGTAGCCGTCGCTCTGCTGGGCCGCGGCGATCCGCTCGGTGAGCCGGACGAACCGCTCCTCCATTTCGGGCGAGCCGGAGCGCCCGATCTCCCAGGCCATGGCCTCGGCGAGCTTGTAGATCTCCGAGTCGGAGAACTCGCGGCCGGCGCGCTCGAACGGCTCCCCCGCGGCGGCCTTCTCGAAGTTGGCGATCCAGCCGAGTTCTTCAAGCCAGTGGAGGCAGTGCCGGATGGTGGCCTCGGCATTGATCTGCTGCCTGCGGCCCCAGTACCCTCCGGTGATCCGGACCTCGTCGAGTCCCAGCGGGCGCAGGGCGCTCCGAGAGGGCAGCACGGGTGTGGACTTGGTCATCCTTTGATCGCTCCTGACATGAATCCTCGGACATAGTGACGTTGCAGCAGCGCGAAGAGCACCAGGCACGGCAGGGCCATGACGACCACGCCGGCCTGGGTCGCTCCGAAGTCGACGGCGCCCATCGACTGCTGGCGAAGGTTGGCGATTGCCACCGGCAGCACGGCCTTGTCGGCCTCGCTGACGAGAATGAGCGGTGCGATGAAGTCGTTCCAGGCGGCCAGGAACGAGAACAGGCCGACGGTGATCAGGCCGGGCCACACGGCGAACAGCATGACACGGGTGAGCACGCGCATGGATCCGCAGCCGTCGACCATGGCCGACTCCTCGATCTCCTTCGGCACCGCTTCGAAGGAGATGCGCATCATGAACACTGCGAACGGCAGCTGGTAGAGCGTGAGCACCAGCGCGAGTCCGAACAGGGAGTTGCGCAGCCCCAGATCGCCCAGCTGCGTGTAGAGCGGGATCAGCAGGGTGCTGTAGGGCACCATGAGGATCGCGATGGTGAGCAGGAACAGCGTGTCGCGGCCGAAGAACTTGAACCGCGCGAAGGCGTAGCCGCCCAGGAACGACAGCAGGAGCGTGAAGGCGACGGTGAGCAGCGACACGTAGGTGCTGTTCCACAGGTAGCGCAGCAGTCCGGCGTCGTATTCGAGCAGGGTCGCGTAGTTGCCGAAGCCGAAGCCGTCCTGCTGGTTCGTCGCCCCGTGCGGCGCGACCGAGGCGTAGCCGGTCCACACCAGCGGGAACAGGAACAGCACGGCCAGGCCGCCGGCGAGCACGTAGTAGGAGGTCCTCCCCCAGGTACCGGGCCGCATCAGTGGTCCCTCCTCAATGCGCGGAACTGCACGATGTTGAGCACCAGCAGCGCGATGAGCACCACCACGGAGATCGCCGCGGCGGCCCCGAGATCGAAGCGCTGGAACGCCTCTCGGTAGATCAGCTGCACGACGGTGACGGTGCTGTTGTCCGGCCCGCCCTTGGTGAGGATGAAGAACTGGTCGAACGCCAGCAGCGATCCGGTGATGGACAGGATGAGCACCAGGCCGAGGGCCGGGCGCAGCAGCGGCACGGTGACGTGCAGGAAGGCCTGCCAGCGGCTGGCGCCGTCGAGCCGGGCCGCCTCGTAGACCTCCGTCGGGATCGCCTGGAGGCCCACCAGCAGGATGATCATGAAGAACCCGGCGAACTTCCAGACGATGAGCACGACGGTGGAGAACAGCGCCATGTTCGGCGTGCCGAGCCACGAGATCGGCTCGTCGGTGATGCCGAGCCCCTGCAGGATCGGGTCGAGCGGGCCGATGGAGGGGCTGTAGAAGCCGAAGAACAGCAGTGAGGCGGAGGCCAGGCCGAGGGTGGTCGGCAGGAAGTAGGCGGTGCGGAAGAAGCCGCTGCTCCGCCCGGGGTTCTGCACGATCAGTGCGAGCAGGAGCGAGAGCCCGACCAGGAGCACCACGACGATGCCGGTGTACTTCAGGGTGAAGCCGACGGCGGGCCAGAACAGCCGGTTCTCGCCGATCGACTCGTAGTTCTCCGGGAGGTTGACGCCCTGGTAGCCGGCCAGCAGCGGCCAGTCGGACGCGGACATGCGCCCGACCAGCAGCAGCGGCGCGACGAAGAAGACCAGCACGAACAGCGCTACGGGTGCCGCGTAGGCCGCGCCGATCAGCTTGCGCGAATGTCGCATATGGAGTCTTTCCTTGTCGACCGGGATCTCAGCTGCTCAGCGATGCCGTGACGGCCTCGTTGAGCTCGGCGAGGTCGGCGTTCGGGTCGCCGTAGACGGCCTCCCTGACCAGCGGCAGCCACGGACCCTGGGGGTCGTTGAAGGTCTGCCCGAAGTTCAGCGAGTAGGGGGTGCGGCCGACGGCGACGAGGTCGTTCATGATGACGGCGTTCGGGTTGTCGGAGTAGTGCTCGTTGTCGGCCAGGTCGGTGCGAGCCATGACATCGCCGTTGGCGGCGAGGAGTTCGACCTGCTGCTGCTCCTCCAGGCTCCAGCGCAGGAAGTCCCACGCCTGGTTCGGGTGCTCGGAGTTGGCGCTGATGCCGATCGAGTCGCCGCCGACGAAGGTGGACTCGCCGCCGGTCAGACCGGGGATGGGTGCGACGCCCATGTCGAGGTCCTCGGGCATGAGGCCGAGCATCGTGGAGGGCATGGGCATGGCCCCGATGTTGCCTTCCGGAAACAGTGACACCCAGGTGGTGCCCGTCTCCTCCTCGTGGCCGGGAGCGACGGCGCCGTCCTCGACCAGGCCGCGCCAGATCGAGTAGACCTCCTGCGCCTCCGGGGAGTCGAGGAGGGACTCGGTGCCGTCCTCGTTCATGACCTCGGCGCCTTCGGCCCAGATGGAGGGCCACCAGGTGAAGACGTAGCAGCCGCCGCAGTTGCCGCCGAAGAAGGTGCCGTTGACGTCGCCGCCGAGGGCGTCGATCGCGCGGGCGTGCTCGGCGAATTCGTCCAGCGTCGTCGGCGGCTGCTCGGGGTCGAGCCCGGCCTGCTCGTAGAGGTCCTTGTTGTAGAACAGGACCGACAGGTCGAGGGTGTGCGGCACCAGGTACTTCCTGTCGTCGACCGTGCCCACCTCGATGTGGGAGGGGGCGAGGGCGTCGGCGAAGTCGAGCGCGTCGATCCGGTCGGTGATGTCCAGGTAGGCCCCCGCCGAGGTGAAGTTCGGCGCGAAGACCACGTCGAGCGCGAACAGGTCGGGCAGCTCCTGGTTGCCGGCGGCCGTGCCCACGCGGGTCTGGTAGTCGTCGGTGGGAATGACGGACAGTTCGACCTGGTTCTCGTGGGAGGCGTTGTACGCGTCCACGAGCGCCTGGGACTGCGCCTCGGTGGCGGCCCGGGTCCACATGGTGAGGGTGGTGCCGTCGTCGACGCCCTCGAGGACGACCTCCTGTTCGGAGCCGCCTCCTCCCCTGCCGTCGCCGCAGGCCGCCGCCGCCAGGACGGCGGCGGTGCCCGCCGCGACGACCGCTGCGGCGCGCCGGCTCCTCCTCGGACGTTCGTCGATGCTCATTGCCTGTGCTCCTAACACTAGGGATCAAAGGGGTTGGGCGAACGGCTCGCGCCGCCGCCGGTGCGGGTGCGAGTTCAGCTCGGTTCGATGACGGTGACGACCGCTTCGGCCTCCAGGGAAGTGCCTTCGATGGCGCCGCCGACGGTGAAGGCGCCTGGTTCGGCGTACTCCGAGGGGTCGATGTCGTCCCAGGTGACGGTGGTGGTGACGTTGTCCTTGGAGCCGTCGTTGTAGACGGCGGTGACCGTGACGGGCAGCGACGGCGCCTTGCCCGCGGTCGTGGTGACCTCCTCGGTCTCCAGCGCGGTGATCTCGACGTCGCCATGGAGTCTGACGTGGACGGTGGCGCTCGCGGGCATCGCGAGGCCGGTGACCAGTCCGTTCACGTCGGTGCTCGTGGCCGGCTCGGCGACGTCCTCCTCGGTGATCTGCCCCCACACGACCGGCAGGTCGAGCCGCGTGCCGTCGGCGAAGACGCCGGTGACGGTGTCGGGCAGTTCGGGGACGGCCCCGGCGACGGTGGGCTGGTGGATGTGGCGCACCGATTCGGGGGCCTCGGCGTAGGCCTTCCATTCGAGGACGCCGACCGAGGCCGCGTCGCTTTGGAGCACGGCTCGCAGGCCGGTGGTGGTCACCGGGGCGAAGGCCACCGGGTTGTACTGGTTCGCGGCGGTGCCGAAGGCGGCTTCGGCTTCGGCTTCGACATCGACCCATTCCTCGCCGTCGCGGTACTGGATGGTCCACGAGGCGGGGACGCGCACGCCGCCGCCGTCGTCGAAGAAGTACATGTCCGTAGAGGACACCCGGACCGGGTCCTCCCAGTCCAACTGGACCCACTGCTCGCCCGCTTCGGGCCAGGTGCCCCAGCGGGGGTTGGCGGAGTCGTTGGAGCGGGCCGGGTCGATGCCGTCGTTGATCGCGGTGACGTTCTCCCACGGGGAGGTGTAGGACGCCGAGGGCTCGGCGAACAGGGCGGCGTTGGTGCGCTCGTCGGGTTCGGCGATCTCGACGGCGACGGTGGCGGCACTCTGGAGTTCGCCGTCGTCGGCGGTCAGTTCGAGCGTGTACGCGCCCGGCGCGGTGAAGGTGGCGACGGTGGTCGCCGCGGCGTCGTCGTCGAAGACGACCGATCCGGGGCCGTCCACCAGCGACCACTGGACGGCCAGGTCGCCGTCGAGCGGGAGCCCGTCGTCCTTGACGGTGCCGGTGAGCTCCGCCTGCATGGCCTGCCGGAACGACGGGTCGTGGCGGGCGACGACGTAGGGCGCGGCGTTCTCGGCGGCCGGCGCGTCGTGCTTGGTGCGGAGTGCCTGGAACTCCTTGAGGCCGGTGGCGTGGCCCGACTGGTGTTCCATCACGACGCGGATGCGGTCGGTCTTGACGTCGTCGAAGGTGACCGCGTTGTAATTGGCGCGCGGGACGGCCGGTTCGGCGGCCTGGCCGGGGACGGGCAGCCATTCGGCGCCGTCGTGGTATTCGATGCGGTAAGTCGACGGTTCGAGCAGACCGTCGTCGGTGCGGTCGCGGTAGAAGTACAGGCGCACCTCGTCGACGTGCTCGGGTTTGTCGAACGCCACCTCGTACCAGTCGGTGTCGTTGCCCGAGCCGGCACTGCTCCAGTACGGCGCGTT
>NZ_BAAHCB010000018.1:11618-31197 GCF_054776215.1 Glycomyces tarimensis | reverse complement strand
GGCGGTGCCCTCGGCGGTGTGCGAGGCCGAGGCCGTGGCGCCTTCGGCGAGGTTCTCGGCATCGCCGGTGAGGTCGGCGCCGGCCTTGGCGAAGACGTCGACGACGCGGCCGTCGTGCTCGACCTCGATCGGGGCGGCCATGCCGGGCATGTTGTCGCGGTAGAGGACCTCCCCCTCGCCGCCGGTCAACTCGACCTTCCCGGTCTGAGGGTCCCAGACCGCCGGGACGAGGCTGTCGAGCGTGAAGGCCCGCTCGCCGTCGATGAACACCGAATAGCCCTCGGGGACGCCGGGATAGTGCTCCGTGCCGTCGCCCGGCTCGTCCCAGGTGATGGTGAGGTCGGAGTCGCGGTAGCGCAGGTGGTTCACGGTGAAGTGGTCCCAGCCGATGTCGATCGGCGAGAGCTCGACCGCGTCGTCGGAGCGGGGCCGCAGGCCCATGGCGTCCTCGACGACGGTCCAGATGCTGCTGCCGAGCGTGGTGTGGTGGATCCACGAGCGGTAGTCGATGTGCTGAGAGTCGGGATTCCAGTCGGCCCAGAACTCGTTGGCGTCGGGCCAGGCGGTGTCGCCGTCGATATAGGTGGCCCAGGCGTTCCAGTACAGGAGCTTCTTGTAGTCCTCGGCGGTGATGGCGTCCGTGTCGTAGTCCCGCAGCACCGAGGAGAACAGCCGGAACTGGACGGTGGAGTTGATCTGGGAGAAGTTGTTCGAGCCGGGGTTGCCCTGCTCGGCCGCTTCGGCCTTGTCGGCCTGGTTCGCGGTGTAGAACGGGAACAGCGGGTATTCGTTCGGGTCGGAGAACAGCCGCAGCGCGTCGGTGTACGGCTCCTCATCGGGGATGGCGCCGACGGCGAACGGATAGTAGTTGTTGATCTCCTTCCACGGCACGTGGTCGCCGGAGTCGACGTGGACGTGCTCGAACAGCTGCGTCCGGGGGTTCCAGAGCACGTCGGTGAGAGCGCCCCGGATGTTCTCGGCGATCTCGCTCATCTCCTCGGCCTTGGCCTGGTCGCCGAGCAGCTCGTAGGCCTCGGCGGCGGCGAGGGCGCCGGAGTACTGGTAGGCGGACTCGGCGCGGTCGAGGTTGCCGTCCCTCCAATGGAAGGAGACGGCGTCGGCGTCGTTGCCGGTCATCGCGCCCCAGTCGTATTCGATGAGCCAGTTCTCATTGGTGTCGAAGGTTTCGAGCTGGCCTTTGACGTCGCCTTCGGCGTAGCCGGCCAGGTTCTCGACGATGGGAGCCTGGCCGCCGTGGATCTGGTAGCTGCGCCAGGCGGCCTCGGCGATGTACTGGGTGTAGGAGTTCGACCAGTTCTCGGGGTCGCCGGGGTTGTCCATGAAGCGCCCGCCTCGCGAGCTCTCACCGGTGGACACCCAGGGTCCGTACGAATAGGCGGGGTCCCTCAGGTACTTCAGGTCGTCGATGAACATCGGGACGGTGAGGGCGATGGCGTTGTTGTAGCCGGTGACGCCCTCGATCGAGGTAGGGAACTGGAAGTCGTTGCCGGGGATGTCCGCGTCGAGGTAGTTGTAGCGCATCAGCCACCAGCGGTAGTAGATGAACTTCTTCATCTCCTCGTCGGGCACGTCGAAGTACGGGAGGTTCTCGGCCCACCAGGCGTTGTAGGTCCGGACGTGCTCCGAGAAGGCCTCGTCGGGGCCGGCCTCGCGGTAGGCGGCGTACTCCTCGGCGGATTCGGGGATCTCATCGGCGATCATGCCGAGCTGGACCTTGAACGTGGCCGACGCCCCTGCGTCCAAGGCGAGTTCGCCGGTGAGGTCGCCGCCTTCGGGGCTCAGGCCGGTGCCGGACAGTCGCGGGAAGACGGTGGTGAGGCGCTCGTCGCGGGAGTTCTGGACGTCGAGGACGCCGGTGAGCTCGTCGCCGTCGGCCTGCCAGGCGAAGTCGGATTCGACGCGGAGCGGGAAGGTGGCGGCGTCGCCGTCATTGGTGACGGTGACATTGGCGACCGCGACGTTGTTGTGCGTGACGAACTTGTCCACCGAGACGGTCAGGCCGTCGCTCGCGTGGACGCTGCTCCAGTGGCTGGGCGTCTGGCGGCGCTCGGCGACGACCTCGGTGAAGTCGGCGTCGCCGATGTCGATGGTGAAGCCGTCGGTGTTGCTGACGCGGTCGAAGAAGGGGTCGTAGTAGGCGAGCTGGCCGCCGAAGCCGAGCACGTCGGGGTCGTGGACGCGCATGAGCAGCGCCCGGCCGCGAGTCATGAGCCACTGGTCGCCGGCCGGGTCGGCGCCTTCGCGGGCGAGCAGGCGATCCATCCAGAAGTCGGTGCCGTCGGCCTCGGCCGCGTACATCGCCGGCATCATGCCGTCCACAGTGTACTCGACGGGCTCGTCGGGGACGGCGTCGCCGCCGGTGAATTCGGGGAAGCCGATGGTCTGCTGGGCCGCTGCCGGCGAGGCGGTGGAGACGAGGCCGGCGGACAGGACGAGAGCTGCTGTAGTAGCGAGGAGTCGGGTGGACGGATGCCGTTGCGCCATTGCGGTGCCTCCGTGTGCTCGGCAGGCGGGTCGGGGGAGCCGAAAATGTCCGAAAACGTTTTCGGACATGCTGCTGACGAAATGCTATGACCGCGACACCGCCATTGTCAATGCATCGATTCGATCGAATTCCGCCCTTGAGCGGTCGGCAAACGCACTCCACCGAAAGGCCGCCGAGTGAATTTTCCGTTGATCGGCTACAGTCGACGCGTCGGCGTCGGAAACGGGCGCACGGCGAGGACGTTAGGAGGACGCGATGGCCCGACCCACCGGTGCGCGCGGGACACGCGCCGCGACGCTGTCTGATGTGGCCAAACTGGCGGGCGTCTCGGTGGCCACGGCGTCCAAGGCGCTCAACGGCCGCAACCACGTGCACGCCCAGACCAGGGCCCGCGTGCTCGAGGCCGCCGCACAGCTCTCGTTCTCCCCCAACTCGCTCGCGCGCGGCCTGCTGGCCGGGCGCAGCGGGACCGTCGGCCTGCTCACCTCGGATCTGGTGGGTCGCTTCAGCCTCCCGATCCTCATGGGAGCCGAGGACGCCTTCGGCGCGGGCCAGGTCTCGGTGTTCCTGTGCGACGCGCGCGGCGACGCGATCCGGGAGCGCCACCATGTGCAGGCATTGGTGAGCCGCCGCGTGGACGGGCTCATCGTCGTGGGCAGCAGCACCGACCCGAGGCCGCCGCTGGCCGACGGGGTGGACGTGCCGGTCGTGTACGCGTACGCGCCTTCCGAGGACCCCGACGACCTGTCGATCGTGCCCGACAACATCGAGGCCGGTCGCATGGCCGTGGACCACCTGATCGCCTGCGGGCGCAGCAAGATCGCGCACATCAGCGGCGACCGCGACTACAGCGCCGCCCGCGATCGCGTGACCGGCGCGATGGCCGCGCTCGACGACGCCGGACTTGAGCCGGTCGGCGACGTCGCCTACGGCAGCTGGACCGAGGGCTGGGGCCGCGCGGCGGCGGGACTGCTGCTCGAGAGGCATCCCGAGATCGACGCGGTGCTGTGCGGCAGCGACCAGGTGGCCAGGGGCGTGCTCGACACGCTGCGCGAACGCGGGCGCATCGTTCCGGACGACGTGGCGGTGATGGGCTTCGACGACTGGCAGGTCCTCACCACCGGGGCACGACCACAGCTGACCAGTGTGGACATGAACCTGGAAGAGCTGGGCCGCGCGGCGGCCCGGGCCCTGTTCGACGCCATCGACGACGAACACGACCGCGGCGTCCAGACCATGCCGTGCCGCCTCGTGATCAGGGGCTCGACCGCGCCCCTCACCTGAGCGCTATGAGCTCACCGCTCTATGGCATTCGGCCACGTGGTCGTCGACCATCCCGGTCGCCTGCATCATCGCGTAGGCCGTCGTGGGTCCGACGAATCGGAATCCGCGTCGCTTGAGTTCCTTGGCCAGTGCGGTGGACTCCGGCGTCACCGCCGGGACGTCGCCCAGGGACTCCGGTCGTTCCCGCTCGTCCGGCGCGAACGACCAGATCAGCTCTGTCAGGCCGCCGTCGAGCGCCAGCGCGGCCCGTGCGTTCGCGATCGTCGCGGTGATCTTCGCGCGGTTGCGGATGATGCCGGTGTCGCCGAGCAGCCGCTCCACGTCCGCATCGGTGTAAGCGGCCACCGACTCCATGCGGAAGCCGTCGAACGCCGCGCGGAACGTCTCACGCCGGCGCAGGATCGTGATCCACGACAGGCCGGACTGGAACGCCTCCAGGCTGAGCCGTTCGAACAGCGCGTCGTCGCCCCGCAACGGTCTGCCCCACTCCTCGTCGTGGTATCGGCGGTAGATATCGGGCTCCGCGCCCCACGCGCAGCGCGCCAGGCCGTCCGCTCCGAGGATCACATCGTCTGCCACATTCGGCTCCTTCCTGCGGATTCGAGGGTACGGCGGAGGTCCGACGGTCCATGGCGCGGACCGTCCTCACGGTTGCGTGACTCGTGCAACAAAGGTTACGATTCGAACACAATCGGCGACCCCACCCGCCGATGAGCTCTGGCCAAGTTGATCCCCACCGGCAGCTCAAGGACCAAAGCGACCCTTTGAGGTGACATATGAATACGCACACGTCGATCCCGACCCTGTCGGGTGCTCGCCCGGTGGTCGGGCACGCCGTCGAGCTCACGCGCGACCCGCTCGGGCTCTTCAGGCGCGGCCACAGCGAACACGGCTCGATGTTCCGCTTGCGGCTCCCGCTCAAGGACACCGTCGTCCTGCTCGGCAGTGAGCACAATAAACTCACCTTCACCGAAACCGATCGCAAGCTCTCGATCCGCACGGCCTACCCGTTCTTCCTGCGGATGTTCAGCCCCGACTTCTACTTCTTCGCGCCCTACGACGAGTACCGGCGCCAGCGCCAGGTCGTATTGCCGCGATTCCAGGGACGCCAGCTCGACACCTACGTCGAAGTCATGGAGCACGAGGTGCGGGCGTTCAAGGACCGCCTCGGCGGCTCCGGCGAGTTCACCATCCCCGACGACTTCGGGCCACTGATCATGCGTGTCGCCGCGCGTTCCTTCCTGGGGGAGCGCTTCGCCGAGACCACCACCGACTGGTTCGCGGAGTTCCGCCGCTTCTCCGAGGGCGCCGACTTCGTCACCCCGGGTTGGCTGCCGGTCCCCCACCTGCTGCGCAGCCGCGCCGCCGGGCGTCGCATCCGCGAACGGCTCCAGCAGGTCATCGACCGCCGCCGGGCCGAGCCGGGCGAGGGCGGGGACTTCCTGGACTACTTCGTCAAGGCGGAGTACGACGACGGGACGCCCGTGCCCGACGACATCCTCATGCACCTGATCATCATGCTGGTCTGGGCGGGGCACGAGACCACCACCGGGCAGATCTCGTGGGGCCTGATCGATCTGCTTCGCAATCCCGTCGAGCTCGAGCGCGTGCGCGCCGAGCTCGAGACGGCACCCGAGGCCATGAAGGCGGCGGACGTCAGGGGCCTGGCCCATTTGGACCGGTGCCTGCACGAGTCGGAGCGGCTTCACCCCGTCGCGCCGATGATGGTGCGCAGCACCGTCGAGCCGATGGAGGTCGACGGTGCCGAGATCCCGGCCGGATCGATGGTGATGCTCTCGCCGGCGATGACCCACCGCTTGGAGGAGGAGTTCCCCGACCCGGAGGCCTACAAGCCGGACCGTTACGTCGAGGAGCCCGATCAGTTGCGGCGGCTCATCGGCTTCGGCGGCGGCCTGCACCGGTGCCTGGGCATGCGGTTCGCCTACCTGGAGATGACGGTGGTGCTGGCGCGGCTGCTCGAGGCGTACGACTTCAAGCTGCTCGATCCCGACCCGCAGCCGATCCCCGGCCAGGGCGCCAAGTGGCCCGAGGCGACGAGGGTGGCCTACCGGCGGCGATGACGAAGCGCCTTGCCACTTGCTTATTGCAATAAGATGGGCGGTCCGTCACTGGCAGAGGAGTCCCGCATGTCCGCCGCCCATTCGATCCCCGAACTCGTCATGGCCTGGGGCCGCGGGCGGGCCGTCTCCCGGCTGACGCCGCAGCCGGTGGCGGTCCCCGGCGGCTTCCGGGCCTTCGTCGACGCCGACCGAGCGCGGGTGCGGCACGTCCTGCACACCTACACGTCCGAAGATCTCCGACTGCTCGCGAAGGCGCGGACCGCGCCGGGCGAGGAGATCAAGATCGCCGGTCCCCGAGCGATGCTGTCCGACGTGCTCCCTGCCGACTGGGTGATGAAGGAGGCGGGGCATCTGATGACGACGCCGTTCACGCCCGCGGCGGCCGAGGTGCCGGCGGGCTACCGAATCGAGGTGACCACCGAGGCCGAGCTGACGGTGGCGGTGGCCCGCGACGGGGACGGCGAGGCCGCCGCCTCCGCCCGCCTCGGCCGCTCCGGCGAGTTCGGCGTCTTCGACAAGGTCCAGACGGAGGTTTCCCACCGGCGGCGCGGACTGGGAAGCACCGTGATGCGGGCGTTGACGAGCCGAGCGGCCGAGCTGGGCATGAGGACCGGACTGCTGGTCGCCAGCGACGAGGGTCGAGCACTGTACGAGCGTCTGGGCTGGACGTACCGTTCGGACTGCCCTGGCGCGGAGCGCGCGACGTAAATCGCTTGCCCGGTGCGGCAAGCGATGTGATCGTGGAGCACATGCGGACCTTCTCGGGCGCGGTGCCGCGGCGGATCGCGCTCCCGGGCCGGTCTGCCGCACGCCATACCGCCTGACCCACTCTCCATAGGAACAGGACACATGACCGCTTCATAGGAGCACTGGGCCGAGTGGCTCGAGGCCAACCGGGCGATGTGGGACGAGCGCGTCCCCATCCACGCGGCCGGCGAGTTCTACGATCAGGACTCGTTCCGCAAGGGCAAAGACGAGATCCGCGATTTCGAAGCGTCCGAAGTCGGCGACGTCACCGGCAAGCGGCTCCTGCACCTGCAGTGCCACATGGGACAGGACACGCTCTCCTGGGCGAGGCGCGGCGCCGCGAAGGTCGTAGGACTCGACTTCTCCGAGCCCGCCGTCGAGGTCGCGCGCTCACTCGCGGCCGAGATCGGCATCGGAGCGGACCGCGCACAGTTGGTGGCCGCGGACGTATACGAAGCGATTTCGGCCGTACCGGACGAGGACTACGACATCGTCTACACCGGCATCGGCGCGCTCAACTGGCTGCCCGACCTCCGGCGGTGGGCCGAGACGGCCGCATCGCTGGTCGCGCCCGGCGGATTCCTGTATCTCGCCGAGTTCCATCCGTTCACACATGTGCTCGGCTGGACCAGCGGCACGGTCATCGAGAACGACTATTTCAATCCGGAAGCGCTCGTCAACGACGGCCCGGGAAGCTATGCCGACCTCGAGGCGCCGACTGTGCACAACCGCAGTTATGAGCGGGCGCACACGCTCGGCGACATCGTCACCGCGGTCGCGCGGGCCGGCTTGCGGATCGAGTTCCTCCACGAGTTCGACATGACGATGTTCCAGCGGTATCAGCAGTTGGCCCAAGGCGACGACGGTTACTTCAGGGCGAAGGAAGGACAGCCGAGACTGCCGCTCATGTGCTCGCTCAAGGCATCGCGGCCGGTCTGACCGAGCCCGGTGGACGACGACCGGGACGGCCTCGAAGAGCGGGGTCGTGAGCGTGCCCGGACGCGCCGCGGGTCATTCCTCGAAGGTGAGGACCGGCACGTCGTACAGGGCGCGGTTCTTCACCCGGCTGGCTCTGGGGGCCGTCACCTCGACGATGATCATCTCGGTGAGGAACTGGACGGTGGCGCCGAGCAGATGACTCGTGTATCCCTGGGCGCCATGTTGCCTCGTGCCGACGCTGAGGTGGATGTGGGGCCAGACGGCTTGCGAGTCCTCGTCCCAGGCGATGCTGCCGGCCCCGACCGCTTCGAGGTTGGTGAGATGCACGGCCGACCACACGGGCGCGGCGGGGTCGTCGGGCTTCTCGCAGGTGCCGGCGAGCTCGGCCTCCGAGAGACCGGCCAAGAACAGCGGGATGTACCCCTGCCGGATGCCGGCCTCCTCGCAGGCGGTTCGCAGCGCCTTGAAGAAGTCCTCACCGTGCTCGAACGTGACGGCGACGGTCCGGCCGATGTCAAGGGGCTTGAATTTCAATGGACGCTCCCTTCGGAGGGGGAGGGCGCGGATCGGATCCGGACACGCCACAGCCCGGACGATGGGGATCCCGTGCTCACCTGGCCTTGGAGCACCGTGTGCCGGCGCTCGCGTTTTGGTGCCCGGCAAGCATACTTCACTGTGGCCGATGGCGAATCCAGTCAGGACTCGGAAGGCGGGCGGTTCAGCGCCGATCGGGGTCGGCGATCCTCCGGAGCACCTCGTCGCCGGCCTCGTCGAGCGCGCGCTCGACGCTCTCGTCCGCCTCGGCCTCGATGCGGGCGTAGTCGAGCCGCCGCACGCGGTCCTCGGGGAAGGCCGCGTCCACGGCGTTCTCCGGTTCGGACTCGCGGCGCATGAAGTCGCCGATGCCGTGCTCCAGCAGCCGGAAGGCGTGCTCGGCGGTGTCCACGGCGTCGGGGTAGACCGCCTCGGGAGTCTCGCCGGCCTGCAGCCGGCGCACGTTGATCTCGGAGAGGATGTGCTGGGTGTGCATGAGCTGAGTGGCGACGAGGCGCGCGGTCAGCTCGGAGGCGCCCTCGTCCATGAGCGCCCGGGCCAGCCGCTCGGAGGACTCGCGGCGGACGTCCATGGCCTTCAGCGCCAGCGCCGGGGACTGCCGGACGACGCACAGGACCCGCATGACCAGCGGGTGGACGCTCAGGCCCGTCACCGGCTCGTGTTCTTCGAGCATGCGCAGGTAGTACTCGCGGAGGGCCCCGTGCGGGGTCTGGCCGAGCGGTCGGGAGCGCACGATGTCGGCGGGCTCCTCGACATGGTGTTTCGCACCGGCGAGGACCAGGTCTTCCTTCGTCGGGAAGTAGTTGAACACTGTCGCCTTGGAGACCTCGGCGGCCTCCGCGATCTCGGCTACGGAGACGTTGTCGTAGCCCTTCTCCTCGAAGAGCGTCAGGGCCTTCTCCATCAGCAGGACCCGGGTGGCCTGCTTCTTGCGTTCCCGCAGGCTGAGCTGTTCCTTCACTCTTTCAGTGTACCAGATCGAAAATTTTACCGCAACTAAACTTGTACTCGGTCTATTTTATCGCTATGGTGGGTGGCATGCCAGAGACCAATCCACCCGATCCGGCCGACACCCCGGCCGCGCCCGGCGGCCTGATACGGCTGCTGCGCGACTACCTCCGGCCGCACCGCCGGGCACTCGCCCTCGCCGTCGTCTTCCAACTGGTCCAGACACTCGCGATGCTGTACCTGCCGACGCTGAACGCCGACCTGGTCGACCACGGCGTCGTCGTCGGCGACACCGACTACGTGCTCAGTCACGGCGCGATCATGCTCGGGGTGACCTTCCTGCAGGTCGTCGCCGCCGGCCTCGCCGTGTTCTTCGGCGCCAGGGTCGCCATGGCGCTCGGGCGCGACCTGCGCGAGGCCGTCTTCGGACGCGTGCAGCGGTTCGCCAACCGCGAGTTCGACCGCTTCGGCGCGCCCTCGCTGATCACCCGCACCACCAACGACGTCCAGCAGATTCAAGTGCTGCTGCTCATGACGCTCACGATGCTGCTGGCCGCGCCGGTCATGGGCGTCGGCGGGCTCGTGCTCGCCCTCGGCCAGGACGTGCCGCTGTCGGCCACGCTGCTGGTGGCCATCCCGATCACGGTGGCGGCCATGGGCGCCATCATTCGCGCGATGATCCCCTCGGCGAAGGCCATGCAGGAACGCATCGACTCGGTCAACCAGGTCATGCGCGAGCACATCACCGGCATCCGCGTCATCCGGGCCTTCGTCCGCGACGAGCACGAGCAGGCACGGTTCGCCGAGGCCAACGGCGATCTGATGAGCGTCTCGCTCCGGGTCGGGCGCGTCCAGGCCTTCTTCGGCGCCACGGCGATGCTCATCTCCAACCTCACCGCGATCGCGGTCGTGTGGTTCGGAGCCGCGCGCATCGCCGACGGCTCGATGCAGGTGGGCTCGCTCATCGCCTACCTGAGCTACGTCTCCCAGATCCTCATGGCCGTCATGATGTCAATGGGCGTGTTCATGATGGCACCGCGCGCCAAGGTCGCCGCGGGCCGCATCGGCGAGGTCCTCGCCACCGAGCCGAGCATCGCCGAGCCGGCCCGGCCGGTCACCGAGCCGCCGGGCCGCGGCGAGCTCGACGTCGAGAACGCGACCTTCCGCTACGACGGCGCGGAGGAACCGGTGCTGCGCGGGGTCGACCTCGTCGCCAGACCGGGGCAGACCACCGCCGTCATCGGCTCCACCGGCACCGGGAAGACCACCCTGCTCAACCTCGTCCCGCGGCTGTTCGACGTCGAGTCCGGCTCGGTGCGGATCGACGGCGTCGACGTGCGGAACTTGAGCCGCGCGCACATCGCCTCCACGGTCGCCCTGGTCCCCCAGCGAGCCCATCTGTTCTCCGGCACCGTGGCGTCGAACCTGCGATACGGGCATCCCGACGCCGACGACGCCGAGCTGTGGCGGGCCCTGGAGATCGCGCAGGCCGCGGACTTCGTGCGCGCCATGCCCGATGAGCTCGACACGGCGATCGGCCAGGGCGGCACCACGGTCTCCGGGGGTCAGCGCCAGCGCCTGGCGATCGCCCGGGCTCTGGTGGCGCGCCCCAAGATCTACCTCTTCGACGATTCCTTCTCCGCGCTGGACACCGCTACGGACGCGGCGCTGCGTCAGGCCCTCGCCGCCGAGATCGCCGACGCCGCGCTCGTGATCGTGGCGCAGCGCGTCTCGACCGTCCGCCACGCGGATCGGATCGTCGTCCTCGACGCCGGACGCGTGGCCGGGGTCGGCACCCATGACGAACTGCTGCGGACCAGCCCGGTCTACGCCGAGATCGCCGGCTCGCAGCACACCCTCCAGGAGGCATTGTGAGCATGATGGGAGCGGGCCGCGATCCGGCGGCCAAGCCCGAGGACTTCCGCGGCACCGTCGCACGGATCGTCGGCGCCATGCGCGAGGACCGCCTCCGCATGATCGCGATCGTCGTCTTCGCCGTCTGCAGCGTCGCCGGGATGGTCGTCGTCCCGGCGCTGCTGGGCGAGGCCACCGACGAGGTGCTGCGGGGCGTGCGCGAGGGCGAGGTCGACTACGGCGCGCTCGGTCGCCTGCTGGGCTTCACCGCGGTGCTGTCAGCGGTCTCGTGGCTGATCACGGTCGCCATGGGGCGCACGATTGCCCGGGTCGCGCAGCGCATGGCGTTCAATCTGCGGGCGGCCTCGGACGAGAAGGTGGCGCGGCTGCCGTTGCGCTACTTCGACAGCCGCCCGCGCGGCGAGGTGCTCTCCAGGGTCACCAACGACATCGACAACCTCACCCAGACGGTCCAGCAGGTGTTCCAGCGGATCCTCTTCAGTCTGCTCATGCTGCTGGGCGTGCCGATCATGATGCTCACGATCTCGCCGCTGCTCACGGTCATCGTGGTGCTGACCGTGCCACTCACACTCTGGGGCGCCAAGGTGATCGGCAAACGGTCGCAGCCGAAGTTCGCCCGCCAGTGGGCGGCCACGGGCGAGCTCAACAGCCATGTCGAGGAGATGATCACCGGCCACCAGATCGTCACGGTCTTCGGTCGGCAGGCTGAGTCGGCCGAGACGTTCAAGCGGCACAACGACGAGGTCTACGACTCCAGTACCGGGGCCCAGTTCCTGGCGGGCCTCATCGCTCCCGCGATGGCGTTCCTGGGTTCGGTCACCTACGTGCTGGTGGCGGTCGTCGGCGGCCTGCGCGTGGCGTCCGGCGCGATGACGATCGGCGAGATCCAGGCGTTCATCCAGTACACGATGCAGTTCGCGAGCCCGGTGAACCAACTGGCGGCCATGGCCGGGCAGATCCAGTCGGCCGTCGCCTCGGCGGAGCGGGTCTTCGAGATGCTCGACGCCGAGGAGCAGCGACCGGGCCCGGTCGCCGATTCATCATCGTCCGCATTGGACACGGTGCGGGGCCGGGTTGTCTTCGAGGACGTCTCGTTCCGCTACCTGCCGGATGAGCCGCTGATCGAGCACCTGTCGCTCGGGGCCGAGCCGGGCCAGACGATCGCGATCGTCGGCCCGACCGGAGCCGGGAAGACGACGCTGGTGAACCTCCTGATGCGGTTCTACGACCTCGACTCGGGACGCATCACCGTGGACGGCGTGGACGTCGCCGAGGTCGAGCGCGAGCGGCTGCGCCGGCGCATCGGCATGGTCCTGCAGGACACCTGGCTGTTCAGCGGCACCATCGCCGAGAACATCGCGTACGGGAGGCCGGAGGCCACCCGGGAGGAGGTGGTGTCGGCGGCCCGGGCGGCGCGCGCCGATCATTTCATCCGGACGCTGCCGGACGGCTACGACACGGTGCTCGACGCGGACGAGGGCAGCCTGAGCGCGGGCGAGCGCCAGCTCGTCACCATCGCGCGTGCCTTCTTGATCGACCCTGCCATCCTGATTCTCGACGAGGCCACGAGCTCGGTCGACACCCGCACCGAGATGCTGGTGCAGCAGGGCATGGTCGCCCTGCGTCAGGGCCGCACGAGTTTCGTGATCGCCCACCGCCTCTCCACGATCCGCGACGCCGACGTCATCGTCGTCATGGAACGAGGCCGGGTCGTCGAGCAGGGCGGACACGAGGAGCTCTTGGCGGCGGACGGCGCCTACGCGCGCCTGTATGCGGCGCAGTTCGCCCAGCCGCTCGTGGATGAGGCGGAGGAGGTCGGCGTGGCGTAGAGGAAACGTGCGTTCAGGGAAACCAGGGAAACCAGGCAGGCCCGAGCCGTCGAAGCGGCCTCTCGACGACGGCTCGGGCCTGCCGTCAATCGAGGGGCCTTGTTCCCTGCGCCAGAGCTCCCGGCGAACATCGCTCGTATATCGCTTGCCGCCGCCTCCCGCGCGTGAGGTGATCGCGCGATGACCGAGCCGTGGCTCACCGTCGAGGAGATCAGCGCCGCGCGGGAGCGCTTCATATCGGCGCTGCCCGACTGGCGCCTTCGGGCCGCCTATGCCGTCGGCGCGATCGACTCCGAAGGGGCCGTCGAATTCGCGCGAGTCAACGACGGCGAGCATCCGCTGCCCGCCGTGGTGCTCGCGACCGTCTGCGGCTACCGCGGCGAGACCGGCGCCTACCCGATGGACAGGACGGGTCTCGAGCGGGCGATCGAGCTGCTGGCTCCGGCAGCGGCGTGCACCGCCTGCCAGCACCCGAACCTGTGGGCGTGGCGCGAGCTCCTCCCCCGGCTGGACGGCGGCCTCAAGGCCGCGGCGGTGTTCGTGTCCGAGTGGCACGACGAGTCGGGCGACGACCCGTTCGTGACGGCGCTGCGAACCGCGCTCGGCCGATGGCGCGGCCCGACCGAGCGCCCGCTACATGAGCATCTCGAAGGTGCCGTAGGCGAGACTGAGCGCCACCGCCGCCGCCGAGGTGGCGGTCGCGGCGGCCACGACGAGCCAGTCTCCCGGGCGCATGCGTTGGATCCGAGCGTTCGTCCGGGGGATCTCGGAGTCGAAGCCGCGGGCGTCCATCGCCTCGGCGAGGCGGCCCGCTCGCCGGATCGCGCCCACCAGGAGCGTGAACATCGTCGAGGCGAACAGTCGAAGGCGCCTGATCGGATTCCTGCCGCCTTCCATGCCGCGGGCCCGGCGGGCCGTGATGATCTGCCGCCATTCGGCGCCGAGCAGCGGCAGCATCCGCAGGGCCGCCAGGGAGCCGATGGTGAACCGCGGCGAGGCCCGCAGCTGCTGGGTGAGAGCATCGGCGAGGTCGGTCGGGTCGGTCGTCGCGAAGCCGAGGACACCTGCCGTTGCGGCCACGCACACCCGCAGCCCCAGCGCCACCCCGTCGATCAAAGCGTCGGACGCGATGTCCAACGGCCCCACGGACAACAGGATCGTCCCGGTCCGCTCGGCGGCGAAGACCGTGTTGACCACGGCCACCGTCCCGGCCGCGAACCAGAGCCACTTCAGGCGGCGCGCCAGCGACCGCAGCCGGATGCCGGTGAAGGGCGTGACGGCGGCCAGGGCCGCCAGCAGCAGCACCGGCGTGAGCCAGTCAGCCGCGATGAGCGCGGTCGTGGAGACGGCGGCGACCGCCGCGAGCTTCGCCACGGGGTTCGCGCGGGCGATCGGCGCCTCGGGGCCGCAGACCGGTGCCAGGGTCAGCATCGGCTCGTCTCCGAGTGGATGCGGCCGTCCTTGAGCACGATCTCGCGGGTCGCCAGCGCGGCGGCGAAGTCGCGGTCGTGCGTGACGGTCATGACGGCGGTGCCGTCGTCGCGGATGTCGGCGGTGAGGTCGACCAGCTCGCCCCACGTGCGGCGGTCCTGGCCGAATGTCGGCTCGTCGAGCAGGAGCACTTCCGGCGCGGCGGCCAGCGCCCCGGCGACGGACAGGCGGCGGGCTTCGCCGCCGGAGAGGGTGTGCGGGTTTGCCTCGGCCAGGTGGTCGAGGCGGAGTCGTTCGAGCAGTTCGGACACGCGGGCGTCGATCCTGTCCTGCGACCACTTGGCGGCGCGGGGCGCGAATGCGAGCTCGGCGCGGACGGTCGCGGTGACGAATTGGTGCTCGGGGTCCTGGAAGACCGAACCGACGCGGGTCGCGAGCCGGTGCGCGGGCAGGCGATGCAGCGGCCAGGCCTCACCGGGCACGGTCACCTTGCCGCGTGTGGGCCTGGCGAGGCCCCCCGCGAGGAGCGCCAGTGTGGATTTGCCGGAGCCGTTCGGGCCCGTGACGGCGAGGAGCTCGCCGGAGCGCAGCGCGAAGTCGGCGCCGTCGAGCGCGGGCCGGTCGGCGCCCGGGTAGGTGAGCGTGAGGGATTCGCCGCGGAGTCGCTCCTCCCCCGGTGCCGCACCCGGATGGGCCGGGAGCGGGACGCCGGGCATCCACACGCCTTGTGCCGCCAAGGTTTCCCCGTGCTCGGCGAAGACCGCTTCGGCGGGGCCGTCGGCGAGCAGGGTGCCGCGAGGGCCGAGCGCGATGACGCGGTCGACCAGGTTCAGGATGTCGGCCACGCGGTGTTCGACGACGATGAACGTCGCCGCGGTGTCGGCCAGAGCGGACTTGAGGGCCTCGCGGATCGCTTCGGCGCCTTCGGGGTCGAGGTTCGCGGTCGGTTCGTCGAGCAGGAGCAGCTCGGGCCGTCGGGCCAGGACGCCGGCGAGGGCGAGGCGCTGCTGCTCGCCGCCGGAGAGGGCGTCAGTGGGGTGTGAGGCGGGGTAAGGGAATCCGACCGTCTCCAGGGTCGCGTGGACACGGGGCCAGATCTCGTCCCTCGGCACGGCCTGGTTCTCGAGCCCGAAGGCGACGTCGTCACCGCTGCGGGCCATGACGAGTTGGGTCTCGGGGTCTTGGAAGAGGATGCCGACGCGGCCGCGCCGGGCGGCCGCGTCCTCGCCGTCGAGCAGGACTTCGCCTCGCCGCTCACCGGAGTCGGTGGTGAGCAGCCCGGCGAGCGCGGCGAGCAGCGTGGACTTGCCCGAGCCGGAGGGGCCGAGCAGCAGGACCCGCTCTCCCGGCTCGATGCGCAGGTCGACGTCGGCGACGGCCGGGGCGCGCCGTCCGGCGTGCCGCCAGGAGAAGCCGCGGAACTCGACGGAGATCATCGCTTCGTCAGATTCGCCGCCGGTCGCGTCCGGCCGGGAACCGGTCGAGGACGCCGGTGGGGAGCATGGCCTTGGTCAGAGCGAGGGAGCCGAGTCCGGCCACGATCGCGCCCGAGAGGGTGGCGATGGCGATGAACGGCAGGCGGAAGGTGAGCCAGTCGGTCTCGGGGTACCAGACGAAGGCGTCGAACACGGTGGCCGCGCAGGCGGCGAGGGCGCCGGCGAAGACGGCGGTCCCGGTGCCGAAGCGGCGGTACCGGCCGGAGGCGAAGGCCAGTTCCCCGGCGAGGCCTTGCGCCAGACCCTGGTAGACGGCGAGGATGCCCCAGAAGGAGCCGAGCAGCGCGGAGACCACCGCGGCGAGGCCTTCGGTGAAGAGCGCGGCACCGGGACGTCGGACGATGAGCGGCGCGAGCACGGCCGGGATGAGCCAGACCCCGTAGAGGATCGCCCGCGCGGGCGGATAGAACGCGAAGGGCGCCTCGAGGGCGGCCCACAGGAGGTTCCAGGCCCAGAAGATGACGCCGAAGGCGACGGCGATGGCCGCGCAGGTGACGATGTCGAGGGTGCGCCAGCGCGCGGAGGACGCGAGCGGCGGGCTGTCGTTGGTCGGCATGGGCGTTGCCTTTCAAGGATGCATGGACACGACGCGACAGCGGCAGACGACTTCCTACGCCGGTATTACCCGGATCAGGTGTGAGGGTCTGCGGTCGGTTCCGCACTCTCAGCCGAATCGGCTCCCCTGTCAGCTTCGACGTTAACACCCCGCGTACGCCCGACCGCTCGGCTGGACGGTGCGGTGGCGCGGGACGCCTCGTCCAGTACATTGTCACGCGTGACGACAGAGCGGGATTGGGAACTGGTCCGGCGGGTCGTGGCCGCGCTGCCCGAAGGCACCTGGACCTCGTACGGCGATCTGGCCGAACTGATCGGCACCGGTCCGAGGCAGGTCGGGGCGTTCATGCGCGACGACGGCGACGTCGAGCGCGCCTACCGGGTCTTGACCGCGAGCGGCAAGGTCTCCGAGGGTTTCCGCTGGTCGGACGGGCGCAGTGGCCGCGACGTGCCGGAACTGCTCCGCGAGGACGGGGTCAAGGTCAGCGCCGGAGGCGTGGCCGATCGGCAGCAGCGCATGTACGTCTACGACCTCAGGCTGCTGGCGATGGAGATCGACGACTGAGCCGGGCCCTAGTGCAGGCTCCGGTCGGGCGCGGTCAGTCGCCAGGCGCTGAAGGGCACGGTCAGTCCCGCCCGGCTGGGCGCGCAGCAGTACGGGCCGGCCTGGACGGTCAGGCCCGGATCGAGGGGCGCGAGCCGCACGAGCCGCCACGGCTCCTGCTCGACTCGGGCGCGGACGATCACCGCGTCGGCCATCCGGGTGGCCCGCATCGTCACTTCCCTTCCGGCCCAGTCGGGCACCGGGCTGACCGACCAGTCGGAGCGGCCGTTCGTCACCACCGCGCCGAGCTGCGGGGCGCCGTCGACGAACTCCACGCCGGCCTTGATCCAGTGTTCGTCGCCGACGCGGACCATGAGGCCGGCCTGGTCGAACTGGGCCTCGAACGCGGCGGTGAAGGCCACTTCGACGGCGTGCTCACGATCCCACTCCTCGAGGAGCGCGTGCTCGCCGTCGTGGACGAAGCCGTAGCAGGTGTGCCGCCAGGCGTCGCTGCCCTCGGCCGCGGTGACCATGAGGCGGCCGTCCCGCTCAGCGGCCGTGACCGGCAGGTTCGTCCACGACCCGGATTTCCATGGCACTTCGATGTCCATCCGTCGCAGCCTACTGTCGTCACCGGCCGTCATATGAATGCGGTACAACGGTGGGCATGGCAGGAACCGGAAGCACCGCGGGAGACGCGACGAGGGACGAGGCCGAGCGACTGCTGCGGTCGCTGGCGGGCGAGGGCGCGCGGCTGCGCGAGGACCAGTGGCGGGCCATCGAGGCGCTCACCGACGCCTCGGGGCGCAGGGTGCTGCTGGTGCAGCGCACGGGTTTCGGGAAGTCGGCGGTGTATTTCGTGGCCACGGCGCTGCTGCGCCGCCGCGGCATGGGCCCGACGGTGATCGTCTCGCCGCTGCTCGCTTTGATGCGCAACCAGATCGAGGCCGCCCAGCGCGCGGGCATCCGGGCGCGGACGATCAACTCGGCGAACCTGGAGGACTGGGACGCCATCAGCGAGGCCATCGCCGCCGACGAGGTCGACGTGCTGCTCATCAGCCCCGAGAGGCTGAACAATCCGTCGTTCCGCGACCATCAGCTGCCGAAGCTGGCCGCCGGGTGCGGGATGCTCGTGGTGGACGAGGCGCACTGCATCTCCGACTGGGGCCACGACTTCAGGCCCGACTACCGGCGCATAGCCACCTTCATCGACGGCCTGCCCGAGTCGGTCCCGGTGCTGGCCACCACGGCGACGGCGAACGCGCGCGTGAGCGCCGACGTGGCGGAGCAGTTGGACCGGGCGGGCGCGGAGACGCTGGTGCTGCGCGGGAACCTGGACCGAGCGTCGCTGCGTCTGTCGGTGGTCGACCTGCCGGACAACGCACACCGCATGGCCTGGCTCGACGAGCGCCTCCCCGAGATCACCGGTTCGGGGATCATCTACACGCTCACCGTGGCCGCCGCCGAGGAGGTCAGCGAGTACCTGTCCGGCCGCGGGCACGCCGTGGCCTCCTACACCGGCCGCACCGACAACGCCGAGCGGCTCGAACGCGAGGAGGCGCTGCTGGGCAACGAACTCAAAGCGCTCGTGGCCACCAGCGCGCTCGGCATGGGCTTCGACAAGCCCGATCTCGGCTTCGTCGTCCACCTCGGCGCGCCGTCGTCGCCGGTGGCCTACTACCAGCAGATCGGCCGTGCCGGGCGTGCGTGCGACCGCGCCGAGGTGGTGCTCATGCCCGGCAGCGAGGACCGGGCGATCTGGGAGTACTTCGGGTCGCTGTCGTTCCCGTCCGAGGAGGCGGTGCGCCAGACACTGCGGGCGTTGGAGGCCGAGGGCCGACCGCTCTCGACGGCGGCGCTGGAGACGCGCGTCGACCTGCGCCGCACGAGGCTGGAGATGATGCTCAAGGTCCTCGACGTGGACGGCGCGGTCCGCCGCGTCAAGGGCGGCTGGGAGGCCACCGGCCGTGACTGGGTCTATGACGCCGAGCGCTACGCGAAGGTCTCGGCCACGCGGGAGCACGAGCAGCGGCGGATGCTCGCCTACGAGGCCACGACGGAGTGCCGGCTCGAGTTCCTGCGGCGCGAACTGGACGACCCCGAGGCCGCGCCGTGCGGCCGGTGCGACAACTGCACCGGCGAGCGGATCGAGGCCGGCGTATCGGCGGCGGTCGTGGACAGTGCCGCAGCGGCCCTGTCTCGTCCCGGCGTGGTCTTCGAGGCGAAGCGGATGTGGCCCACGGGGATGCAGGCGGTCGGGATCGATCTGAAGGGCCGGATTCCGGCCGAGGAGGGCGCCGAGCCGGGGCGGGCGCTGGCCAGGCTCTCGGACATCGGTTGGGGCGGGCCGCTGCGGGAGCTGCTGTCCGACGGCGCCGACCGCGAGGTCCCCGACGACGTGTTCGGGGCCGTGGTGAAGGTTCTGGCGGCCTGGGAGTGGCGGGAGCGGCCGACGGCGGTGGTGTCGATGAACTCACTGACGCGGCCGGTGATGGTGAACGGCCTGGCGGAGCGGATCGCGAAGCTCGGGCGCATGGACTACCTGGGCGCGCTCGGCCGTGCGCCCGGCGTGGTGCCCCGGGCGCGGCGGGCGAACAGCGCCCAGCGGCTCCAGCAGGTCCTGCACGCGTTCACCGTGGACTTCGAGGTGCCGGCGACGAGTGTGCTGCTCGTCGACGACGTGCGCGACAGCGGCTGGTCGGCGACGGTGGCCGCCAGGCTGCTGCGGCGGCGGGGCGCGACGGCGGTCCATCCGCTGGTGCTCGCGCTCCAGGCGTGATCGGCCGGAC
>NZ_BAAHCB010000018.1:0-11595 GCF_054776215.1 Glycomyces tarimensis | reverse complement strand
GTTTCCGGTCGGGCCGCGGTCGGTCCACTTCTCAGAGGGCCTCGGTCAGGGCGGCGTAGTAGGCCGCCTGGCCTTCGGCATCGGGGTGGAAGGACTCGACGCCACCGGTGTAACCCAGCAGCCACGGCTCCTCATCGCAGATGGCGTGTCCTTCGAACACGTCACGCACGTCCACATAGGTGAATCCGTACTCCTCGGCCTTCGCCTCGATGACCGCGGACAGCACGTCGGCGCCCTCGTTCATCCGCACCTGCTCCTCGACGGTCACGTTCGGAGCCGACGCGCAGGTCGCCTCGCCGCTGAACAGCCGGGGGTAGCCGACCACGTAGACGTCGGCACGCCATGCGCGTTCCTCGATCTCGGAGTACACGCCGTCGAGCAGTGCCGGCAGCTCGTTCTCGATGGCCGCCTCGGCGGACTCGATCACGGGGGTGCAGTCGAAGCTCTCGGGTTGCAGGCAGGCGCCCACGGCATTGCCCCACCCGATGTCGTTGCCGCCGATGCCGACGGTGACCAGATCGGTGCGCCAGTTCAGCTCGCCGAGCTGGTTCGCGAGCAGGTCTTCGGTCTCGGCGCCGGAGCACGCCGCGAAGTCGAAGCTGCCGCGCAGGTCCTGCTCGAGCAGCGACGGATAGGCGACTTCGGAGCGCAGGCACTCCTCGTCGATGTAGGACCCGGCGCCGGTACCGGAGGAATACGAGTCCCCGAGCGCGACGTAGTCCGTGCGGAAGCAGCCCGCTTGGGCGGACGCCGCCGGAAACAGCAGCAGCGCCGCGCCAGCGGCGGCGGCCACAGTGGCCGCCCGTTTGCCTGGTTTCATACGGTCTCCTTCATGTTGGTGTCGCCGCCGATTATATGAGGCCGCGTCACGTCCTGGGAGACTCGTCACATCGCGTCTGCGAGGGTCGAGCGGTAACCCTCGGCGTGGCCTGCGCGGTTGGGGTGGTACGAGTCGCCGATCGGGTAGGTCAGCCCGTGCAACCACTCCTCCTCGTCGCAGATCGCGTGGCCCTCGAACTCGTCTCTCACGTCGATGTAGCTGAGGCCGCGGGCGATCGCGGCAGCCTCGATGACCCCCGAGAGCAGGTCGGCGCCTTGGTTCATCCGCTCCTGCTCGGCGATGCTGATGAGCCCGAACGCGTCGCAGGTGTCCTTGGCGGCGAACAACCGCGGATAGCCGAGCACGTAGACCTCGGCGCCCGGCGAGCGAGCGCCGATCTCGGCGTAGACGTCGTCCAGCAGTGCCGGGAGCCGGTCCCTCGCGAAGGCCTCCGCCCGCTCGATGTCCGAGGTGCAGTCGTAGGCGGGGATCATGCACGCCGTGACGGCGTCGCTCCATCCGATGTCGTTGCCGCCGACGGTGACGGTGACCAGGTCGGTGCCCTCCTCGAGCGCGCCGACCTGATCGGCGAGCACGTCGGCGGTGGTGGCCCCGGAGCAGGCCTCGAAGCGCAATTCGGCGCCGATCTCGTCGGCTATCAGGGCCGGATAGGCCAGCTCCGACCGCTTGCAGGCGGCGTCGGTGTACGAGCCGATGCCGGTGCCGGACGAGTAGGAGTCGCCGAGCGCGACATAGTGGACCGGCTCCTGCGCGAACGCGGCCGATGCGGGCAGGGCGACGGACAGGGCGAGGGTGGAGACGGCGATGGCGGCGGTGCGTCGTGTGATGCGCATGCGAGGCTCCGTTTCGAGTTGTGGTCGACGGGCGGAACCTTATACTCAACCGGTCAGTAACATTTGCGAAAGCAGCAGAACGCGTCGAGTCGGTAAATTTACAGAAAATTCGGTCCAAATCCGCCCCAAGGGGCACAGCGGCCTCACCGGGCGGCGAGGATACCAGGGCGGACGGGAGCGACCGATTCGGACGCCGCCGGGCCGCGCCTGGCCTACGCTGGCCCCATGGGCGAATCCACTTCCCGACGCCGCGACACCATGTCCGACCAGGCCCTCATCGAGGGCACCGGGGTCGACTGGAAGACCTGGCTGGCGCTCCTCGACGATCGCGACGCCACCTCGCTCGACCATGCGGCCATAGCGGACCTCCTCGTCAAGGAGTTCGGCGTCGACGGCTGGTGGGCGCAGTCCATCACCGTCGGCTACGAGCAGGAGCGCGGCCTGCGCGAACCGGGGCAGCGCGCCGACGGCACCTACTCGGCCACCGCCTCGAAGACCGTCCCCGTCGACACCGCGACCGCCTTCGAATGGGTCGCCGACGACGAGCGCCGCTCGCTGTGGCTCGATGATCTGGTGCTCACCCAGCGCAGCGCCGCTCCCCCGAAATCGGTGCGCTTCGACGCCTCCGACGGCACTCGCGTCCTCGTCGACCTCGCCGTCAAGGGCGAGAACACGACCGCGGTCCAAGTCGAGATCGCGCAGCTGGCCTCCGGCGAGGCGGCGGCGGAGGCTAAGGCCGCTTGGAAGGAGCGTCTGGCTCGACTTGCTGCGGCACTACCGCGATGAGCTCGGCGGCCTCCTTGGGACGCCGGCTCCGCGAACGCGAGATCGCCACGCCCGCCAGGCAGAGCGCGCCGCCGGCGAGGGTCAGCCAGCCGGGCACCTCGGCCAGGAACAGCCAGGACATGAACACCACCAGCGCCGGGACGACGTAGGTGGTCGCCGCCAATTTCCCGGCGGTCGTGAACTTCAGCGCGTAGCCCCAGGTCAGGAACGCCAGCGCGGTCGGGAACAGCCCGAGGTAGAGCACGTGGAGTCCGGCGGAGGCCGGAGCGTCTTCCAGTTGAGAGAACATGAGCGGCGCGAACGGCAGGCACAGCACCGCCGCGATCGCGTTGCCGAAGGTCGTGAACTGGAGCGAGGAGGCGTGCCGCAGCGTGGGCTTCTGGACGACCACGCTGATCGCGTAGGTCACCGCCGACACCAGGCACAGCAGGACGCCGAGCACGGAGGCGCCGTCCTCTTGGGACATGGAGAGGCTGACGACGACCACTCCGGCGAAGGAGACCGCGATGCCGGTGAACAGGCGCGGCGCGAAGCCCTCCTTGAGGAGCCATCCGCCGAGCAGCGCGATGAGGATCGGGCCGATGTTGACGATGAGCGCCGCGGTGCCGGCGTCGACGAGCTGCTCGCCCCAGTTGAGGGCGATCATGTACACGCCGAACCACAGCACGCCGGCGGTGATGATGCCCGGCCACGCCTGCCGCGCGGGAAGCCCTTCGCGCCGGAGCGCCCAGATCAGCAGCAGCACGACCGCGGCACTGGCCGCTCGCCCGAGCGCGACCGGTCCGGGGTCGAGGTGCTGTCCGACGTCGCGGATCGACACGAACGCCGAGGCCCAGAACACCACGGTGACGCCGGCCGCGAGGGCCGCCCGGACATTGATTCGCTGACTCATGGCGGCACTTTCTCCAATGCTGGGACGGGCGTCGGGCGGCGCCCAGGCGAACCTAGCACTGGGAGCCGACGATCGGGAACCGGTTTTCGGCCGGGGACGTCAGAAGGGGTATGACGATACGAATGACACTTTTGCGACTCGCTCCGGTCGCGGCGCTGCTCTCCGTGACGGCGTGCGGGGCCGGCGAGCGGGGCTCGGACGAGGAAACGGACGACGGCGCCGGTCAGGCTCCGGCGGAGGAGACGGTCTACCAGGGTTCGGGCACGGTGATCGAGACGCCCGATCACGGACCGCAGCTGGCCGGGGTCCTCGCCGAGTCCTATCCGCCGCAGGGCGGCGGCATGGACGTCGAGGGCTGGGACTGGGAGGCGGTCGAGCACGAGGAGGCCGCGGGGACCCTCTGGGGCGACTACATCGTGACCGGCACGTTCAACGGCGAGGCGCTCGTGCTGACCGAGGAGCCGATCCCCACGAGCGAGGTCGACATGGACGACTACCCGCATCTGGGGTACTCCGAGCCCGAGATGCCCGAGCCGTCCGAGGAACTGTCGGACGCCGAACTCGAGGCGATCATCACCGACCTGGCCGAGCGGTTCCCCGAGGTGGTGACCGGCGGATGGGTGGACCCCGAGGCCCGCGTCGCGCAGGTCGACACCGTGCTCGTGACCCCGGAGCTCGAGGCGTACGCGAACGAGACCTACCCCGAGGGGACGTTCGTGTTCTCGCAGCTGCTGAAGCCCATCGAGGAGTCCGGGAGCTAACTGACGCGCCGACCCCGACCAACCGTCGGAAGCGCTGACGTCACGCTCGGGGAGCGCCGGGGTGATCGGCCGGTCGCCGTACTGGGTGGACAGCACGATGTGCGTGCGCATCTCGCCGTGCTCGCCGAGCCGTTCGACCAGCCCTTCGAGGTGGGCCAGTGACGCGGCGCGGACCTTGAGCATCGTGCAGTGCTCGCCGGAGAGTTTGTGGATCTCGGCGACCTCGGGGAAGTCCTCGGCGCCGGTGGTCTTCAGCAGGCAACGGCCGAGCGTGCAGCGCAGCTGGATGAACGCCAGCAGCGGCTGTCCCGCCTTGGCGGCGTCGACGCGCGCGG
This sequence comes from Glycomyces tarimensis, assembly GCF_054776215.1. Taxonomy (NCBI): domain Bacteria; kingdom Bacillati; phylum Actinomycetota; class Actinomycetes; order Glycomycetales; family Glycomycetaceae; genus Glycomyces; species Glycomyces tarimensis. The sequence continues at coordinate 7,147 of NZ_BAAHCB010000018.1, read as the reverse complement.
CATAGCCGGCGAGGACGCCGGACTCTTCCAGGCGCCTGACGCGTTCGGCGACGGCCGGGGACGACAGGTGGATGCGGCGGCTCAGTTCGTTGAAGGACAGGCGGGCGTCGGCCTGGAGTTCGGCGAGTATCCTCCAGTCCACATCGTCCAGTTCTGGCGATCGGAAAGCACGCAACGGATCTACCTTTCGTTCGCAAGGCCGACGCGCTCGAGGGCGCCTTGTCGCCCATTCCTCTCGGGCCCTTGGCTTTCTAGCCTCAGGGCATGGGATTTCACGGTACCGCCACGGCGGTCGAAGCGTCGGGCCGCACGTTCGTCCGGCGGCCCGCGATGCGGGCACTGCGGGCGGCCGCCGTCGTCGGCGGCTTCGCCCAATCGCTGACCGGCGCGGCGGCGACACTGCTCGCCTACGAGGTGGCTGGCTCCGAGGCGGCGGCCGGGCTGCCGCAGACCGCGCTCGTGGCGGGCGCCGCGGTAGCGGCGGCGGTGTCGTCACGCCTGGCGGTGCCGTTCGGGCGCCGCCGGACGCTCGCGGCCGGAGCGGCGGCGGCGACGTCGGGCTCGCTCATCGTGACATGGGGCGCCGTCGCTTCCTCGCTCTCGCTCATGCTCGCCGGATGCGTGCTGCTCGGCGCCGGGACGGCGACCGTCATGCTCGGCCGGTACGCCGCGGCCGAGCTCGCTCCGGAGGCGACGCGGCCCCGGGCGATGGCGTCGGTGCTGCTCGCGACCACGGTCGGCGCGATCGCCGGACCGAACCTGCTGGATCCGTCGAGCCGGGCCGCCGATGCGATCGGGCTGCCGCCGCTGACCGGCCCGTTCGTATTCGGCGCGGCCGCGTTCGCGCTCACCGCGCTCGTGCTGGCCGCAGGTCTGCGCGACGACGCCCGTCCCGCGCCGGTCGAGCAGGTCGCCCGGACCGGCGCGGGCACGCTCGCCTCGGCCGTGCCCGGCCTCGCCGTACTGACGCTGTCCAACCTGGTCATGGTCTCGGTGATGACTCTGGCACCGTTGCAATTGGGACACCACGGCAGGGGCCTGGTGGCGATCGGACTGGTCATCGGCGTGCATATCGCCGGGATGTTCGCGCCCTCGCCCTTGAGCGCCGCTCTGGTAACGCGCGTCGGCGCGGCCCGCACGGCGATGCTGGGCGGGTGCGTCACGGCCGGCGCGTGCGCTCTGGCGGCGATCGGCGCGGGGAACGCCGGGACGCTCGCGGTCGCGATGGCGATGCTGGGCGTCGGTTGGAACCTCGGCCTGATCTCGGGTAGCGCGCTGCTGACCGCCGCGACGCCGCGGCAGGTGCGGCTGCGGCGCGAAGGCCTCGGCGAGGTGGGCATGGGCGTGGCCGCGGCGGCGGGCGGCCTCGCGTGCGGGCCGCTCATGGCGCAGGGCGGGTACGCCTCGCTCGCACTCGCCGGGGCGGCCGTCGCCGCCCTGGTCCCGGTACTGGCGCGGACTGTGGACCGGTAGGGCCGATTGTGCGAGAATGGCCGGCATCCATGTCGGACTGGACCCTCCTGAGGATCAGACCGGATTCATAAAGGAGTCTCCCCCAATATGCGCCGCAAGTCGACGACCACGTCCGTGCTCAACGTCCTGCTGAAGCCGATGACGGTGAGCCAGCGCAACCCGGACCGGGTCTTCGACGGCCTCGTCGCGAAGGCCGAGAAGACCACCGGCGGCGATGCCGCCGCCCTCGAGGACTTCATCGAGGAATTCCGCTTTCTGATGCACAGCTTCGTATCCGAGTCGAACCTGAGCCCCATGGGCTGGCAGAGCGTCGTCGGCGACCTGGGCAACCGCATCGAGAACCGGCTGCGCGTCCAGCGTCTCCTCGCCGAGATCCCCGCGATCGCCGATGAGCCCATCGAGCGGCCCGTCTTCATCGTCGGCCTGCCGCGAACGGCCACCACTCTGGCGCACAACATCATCGCCTGGTCCGAGGATCACCGCGGCCCCGCGCTGTGGGAATGGATGTTCACCGACGTCGACCGCGGCGAGGAGGTCAAGCGCCGCCACATCAGGGCCTCCAGGCGCATGGTGGGCACCTTCATGCGCCTCGCCCCGGCGTTCAAGGTCATCCACCCGCTCGACGCCGAAAAACCGGACGAGTGCAACTACCTGCTGCCGCACGGTCCCCACCACTTGGCGAGGGTGCTCATGCCGCAGTACCGGGAGTGGCTGGACGAGCGCGACTACCTGCCGGACTACGAGTACCTCAAGCAGGCGCTCCAGGTGCTCCAGTACGGTCGCGAGCGCAAGCGCTGGATTCTGAAGTCCCCCATGCACCTCGACCATCTCCCCGAGATCCTCAAGGTGTTCCCGGGAGCGACGATCGTGTGGACGCACCGCGATCCCGTGACGGTCCTGGGCTCGCTGTGCTCGCTCGTGGAGACCACGCAGGCCCTCCACGTGCGCAAGCCGGATCTGGACGGCATCGGCAAGATGTGGCAGGAGGTCCAGGTCGGCGCGATCGAGCGGGCGCGCGCGGCGCGCGTGAACGGCCCGCGCGAGGCATACGTGGACGTGCCGTACACCTGGCTGGCGGCCGAGCCGCATGAGAAGGTGCCGAAGCTGTACGACGCGATCGGCGCCCGGTGGACCGAGGCCGACGCCGCCAACCTCCACAGCGTCCTGGGCCGGCCCGGCATCGGCCGGCAGCACGAATACGAGCTGGCCCGATACGGGCTGAGCCCCGAAGGCGTCGAGCACGCCTTCGGCGACTACCCGAAACTCGTCGACACCCTGAAGCTCAAGTAGCGCGCCGCCGCGCGTCCGGTCGCCGGTCCGCCGCGGGCTTGGCGTCGGGTACGCGCATCGAGTAGGCTCCGCGAGGTTGCGCTCCGGCAGGCGCAGCCGCGCTGGATGAACTGCGCCCTGAAGGGAAACCTGGCGATGAGCCGAACCGATTTCGACTACGTGGAAAGCGCTAGCCCAGGCAGGGGGCGACTCGACCCGCGCGCGGCACTCCCCTCCGACGCGCCCGCGTTCAGCCTCGACGGCGACTGGCGCTTCCGTCTCGGCGCCGGCCTGCACGACCTCACCGAGGGCTTCGAGGAGCCGGGCCACGACGACGCGGGCTGGGAGACACTCGCGGTGCCGTCGAACTGGCAGATGACCGGCGTGCCGGACAAGCCGCGACTGGGCGCGCCCGCCTACACCAACACCGTCTTCCCGTTCCCGATCGATCCGCCCCGCGTCCCCGACGCCAACCCCACCGGCGAATACCGACGGACCTTCGAGCTGCCCGCCGACTGGCCGGAAACCGGCCGCACCGTCCTGCGCTTCGAGGGAGTCGACTCCTGCTTCGCGGTGTGGCTCAACGGTATGCGACTCGGTGACGGCAAGGGCTCGCGGCTCCCCACCGAGTTCGACGTCACCGAGCACGTCGCGGCCGGGCGGAACACCGTCGCCGTCCGCGTCCACCAGTGGTCGGCCGCGTCTTACCTCGAGGACCAGGACATGTGGTGGCTGTCCGGGATCTTCCGCTCCGTGAGCGTGCTGCACCGGCCCGAAGCGGGCCTTGACGACGTGTTCGCGCACGCCGACTTCGACCACGTCACCGGCCGCGGCACCCTGCGCGTCGAGGCCGAGGCACCAGGGCGCGTGCGGGTGCCCGAGCTGGGAATCGACATCGCCATCGGCGAATCGGCCTCGGTAGAGGTCGAACCGTGGACGGCCGAGACGCCGCGCCTGTACGACCTTGAGGTGTCCGCGGCGGCCGAGACCGTGAAGCTGCGGATCGGTTTCCGCACCGTCAAGGTCGAGGACGGGCTGCTCAAGGTCAACGGCAGGCGCATCCTGCTGCGCGGCGTCAACCGCCACGAATGGGACCCGGACACCGGCCGAACCCTCTCGGTCGAGACCATGCGCCGCGATATCGAGATCATGAAGCGGCACAACATCAACGCCGTCCGCACCAGCCACTACCCGCCCGACCGCCGGTTCCTCGACCTGTGCGACGAGCTCGGCATGTGGGTCATCGACGAATGCGACCTCGAGACCCACGGCTTCGTCCACGTCGGCTGGAAACAGAACCCGAGCGACGAGCCGATGTGGCGCGAGGCCTACCTCGACCGCATGGCGCGGATGGTCGAACGCGACAAGAACCACGCCTCGATCATCATGTGGTCGCTCGGCAACGAGAGCCATACCGGCGACAACCTCAAAGCCATGTCCGCGTGGGCGAAGGACCGCGACCCCGACCGACCCATCCACTACGAGGGCGACTGGGACTCGGGCTACGTCGACGTCTACTCCCGCATGTACGCCGATCACGCCGAGACCGACCTCATCGGCCAGAAGGCCGAGCGGCGCACCGAGGACCCCGAACTCGACGAGCACCGCCGCAACCTGCCGTTCATCCTGTGCGAGTACGCGCACGCGATGGGCAACGGCCCCGGCGGCCTGAGCGAATACCAGCGCCTGTTCGAGCAGTACCCCCGCTGCCAGGGTGGTTTCGTGTGGGAGTGGATCGACCACGGCGTGCGGCAGCGCACCGAGGACGGCCGCGAGTTCTTCGCCTACGGCGGCGACTTCGGCGAGCCGGTCCACGACGCGAACTTCATCGCCGACGGCCTGGTCTTCCCCGACCGAACGCCCTCCCCTGGCCTGATCGAGTACAAGAAGGTCATCGAGCCGGTCAACATCCAGATCCACCCCGAGAGCCGGACCGTCTCGATCGCGAACGGCCACGACTTCCTCGACACCGCGCACCTGCGCTTCACCTGGCGGCTGGAGGACGGCGGGGAGCCGGTCGCGGCCGGTGAAGTCGACGTTCCGCCCGTGGCACCCGGCGATTCGGTGTTCGTCGCATGGCCCGAGGAGCTGAGCGAGGCCGCCGGGACCGCGGCAGGCGGGGAGCGCTGGCTGACCGTCCGAGCTCACCTCGCCGCCGACGCCGCGTGGGCCGAGGCGGGTCACGAGATCGCATGGGGCCAAGGACGGCTCGAGGCGGGCCGGCCGATCGCCGCGCCGGTCGCCGGAGGCGAGGGCTCGGCCGTGTTCGACGCCCACGGGCGCCTCGTGGAGCTCGCCGGGCTGGCCGTCGAGGGCCCGCGACTGGATCTGTGGCGCGCCCCGACCGACAACGACCTGCTCGGTTGGCACGGCAGCGTCGCGGACGCCTGGCGCAGGGCCGGCCTCCACCGCTTGGAGCACAAGCTGCTCGATCTCGCCGAGGAGCGCGGGGACACCGTCGTGCGCACGCGCGTCGCCGCGGCCGGGACCGACGCCGCGATGGCGGCCGTCTACCGGTGGCGCCTCGATGGCGACCGCGCCTGGCTGACGCTCGAGGTGCATCCCGAGGGCGGGTGGGAGGGCCCGATCCCCAGGCTCGGGCTGCGCCTGACCGTGCCGAAGGAGCTGGACCAGGTGACCTGGTTCGGTCTCGGACCCGGCGAGGCCTACCCCGACACCCGGGCGGCCGGACGAGTCGGCCGCTTCAGCGCGACCGTGGCCGAGCTCCAGACGCCATACGTGCACCCGCAGGAGAACGGCAGCCGCGCCGACGTGCGCTGGGCGTCCCTGTCCGGCGACGGCCGCGAGCTGAGGGTGCTCGGCGCCCCGCGGTTCGCCTTCACGGCACGGCCGTGGAGCAGCGAGGACCTCGACAAGGCCGAGCACCCGACCGACCTGGTCGAACGCGACCGCCTCTACGTCAACGTCGACGCCGCACTCCAGGGCATCGGCACGGCCTCGTGCGGCCCGGGCGTACTGCCGCAGCACCGGCTGATGCCGGCGCCGGTCTCGTTCACTGTCGGCTTCGAGGCCACCGTCCGATGAGCCCCCGCCCCCGCCGGGAATACCGGCGGGGGCCATTCCAGGCAGGCAGACCTGACTGCGACCGCGCTGGGCTCGGAGTGAGGTGAAGTGAAGTGAAGTGAGGGTGAGGTGAGGGTGAGGTGGAGTGGGGTGACGTGGAGTGGGCTGGGTTGGGTTGCGCCCGAGGAGACCTGAAATGGAAGGTGGGGCGCTGGCGGGAACGGTGTGGCGTTGATGGTGGCGCTGCGCTAAAGGCGTCAGCGACGAAGAGCTGAGTTCGTTGTGGACGCTGGGTCGGCGGGCGTGCCGGTGGGATGTGCCTCTGCGCGGGCGGGGCGCTTGTTTCCGGTCTCGCTTGCAGCCCAGGGTGATCGGTGGCTCCGAGCGGGGAAACGTGAGTGTTTTCCCACCCTAATGGGTGATGACAAGCGAGCTGCGACCTGGGAGAATAGAGGTATAGCCCGAACCGGCGGAAACAGCAGGTTCGTACGAGACCTCAAGGAGGTGTGACATGGCCAAAGCGAGCACGAAGCCCAGCAGGACCGAGCGGAGCGAGCGGGCGCAGGCCATCCACACCAACCTTGATGAGGCCGCCGCGTTGATGAACTCGGTGCACGCGCGAGTGCTGTCGGACGTCATCGACGCGAAAGCCTGGAACATCCACCGCGACTGCGACGGCTTCTCTGCCCTCCGTGAATGGCTGGTCGCCACCTTCGACTTCCACCTCCGCGTCGCCGCCGACCTGGCCGCGATCGCCCGCACTGCCGGGAAGTTCACCGTGCTCGCCGAGACCGCGACGTCGGCTCGGGCGCGGATTGACCGGGTCGCGGCAGCCGTGCGCCGCCTGGACGCCACCAAGGCCTTGCGTGTGTACGCGCGGACTCCCTACCGCGAGCCGGTCCCCTCCCCCTTCGACGCCGAGACGCTGTGTGCGACCCCCGAGCATTTGATCGCGCAGTACTGCATCCACGCCACCGTCAAGGATGTACACGCCCAGCTCGACGAACTCCAAGCCGCACTCGACTCCGGTGAGGAGCTGTTGGACGGGCTGGGGCAGCAGTCGTTGCAACGGCTCGACTTGGTGGAGACCGAGAACGGCATGTTCGTCCTCTCCGGGCTGCTGTCTTCGGATACCGGGAAGCTGTTCGCCAAGCTCCTGACGACAGCGGTGCCCCCGCCCCGGCAGGACGAGGTCGACCAGGACGGGTGCCTGCCGCCTGCGGCGAACCGCCGCGCTGAGGCGTTCCACCAGGTGCTCGCGGCCCACGGGGCCGACCCGCACGCGGCCAAGCGGCACGGGCACACCGCCATCCTGCACCTGGGGGCTTAACCCTTTGACGTTGACACCTTGATCTCCCGGGCCGGTAGGGTTCGGGTTGCA
>NZ_BAAHCB010000017.1:59912-103851 GCF_054776215.1 Glycomyces tarimensis | reverse complement strand
GTCAACCGACGCCGTTGGATCATCGAGCAGGGCATCGCCCACCTCCGATCCTGGAAGATCCTTACCACCGGCTACCGCCGACCGCTCCGCAAGGCCGACCGGACCCTGCAAACCGTGATCAAGCTCCAGCTGTACCGACATCACTCGAAGGAGGCTTTTGCATAGGGTTCCCGGTATGGAACGGTACCTAGCGTCGCGCCTCGGAACGCGAGGCGGAAACGCGGCGGGGCAGGCGCTTAATCTCAATGCCGGTCTGGCTCGGTTGACCGAGGCCGACGGGCCTCACGAAGCTCCGTCTCCCCGGCTGCGGTGGCTGCGCTGGAGACTTGGCCGGTCCGGACACTTCGCCGAGCTTGCGTAGGTCCATGACATAACCGGGCCAGCTCTGTGTCCGACTACCGGTTCTAAGAGCTGGTTTCAAGTTCCCCGGTCGACGCACTGGTTGTGCGGCACTGGGTCTTCGGTGCGCTCGTTGATCGGGCATGGCGAAGCCGTGGGAGGTCGATGACGAACTATGGAGCCGGATCGAGGCGCTGCTGCCGGTCCACCGGCCGGGTAAGCGGGTTCCGGTCCCGTTGGACGACCGAAAGTGCTTGCAGGGCATACTGTTCGTGCTCTATACCGGGATCAACTGGAAGCATCTGCCGCCCGAGCTCGGATTCGGGTCCGGCATTACCTGCTGGCGGCGGTTCCGCCGCTGGTGCGAGGCCGAAGTCTGGGAACGCCTCCACCAGCTCCTGCTCGCTGAGTTGCACTCGCTCGGCGAGATCGACTGGTCCACGGTCTGCCTCGACGGCTCGCATGTCAGGGCCAAAAAAGGGGCGAGGGAACTGGGCCCTCGCCGGTGGACCGCGGCCGCCCCGGCACGAAGCACCACATCACCTGCGACTCGACCGGCATCCCGCTTGCGGTCATGACCACCGCAGGGAACGTACCAGATATCAAGGTCGCCCAGGACCTGGTCGAAGCGATACCGCCCGTCGCGGGCCGGGTAGGTCGCCCGCGTCGTAGGCCCGAGGTGATTCTGGCCGATGGCGGCTATGACTCGGCTGCCTTCCGCGACTGGTTGCGCTCCAAGCGCATCGAGCCGATCATCCCGCAGCGCGGGCGGAAGAAGATCATCGGACTCGGCAGTATCCGCTGGGTGGTGGAACAGGCCATCGCCCATCTTCACCAGTTCAAACGCCTCGCCGTCCAGTGGGACCGGCACCTGTTCATGCACCAGGGATTCACTAAACTCGCTGCCGCCCTCGTCTGCTGGCGACGCTTGCCGCGGGCCCGATGACAAGCACCTCCAGCGATATCCTGAGCGCCTCCGCTGACCCCTGCTTCCAAGGACACTCATGCTCGACCCCAACACACTGACAGACCGCGAGTATCTGGCCCTCATCGCTCAACGGCCAGGCTTGTTCACGGGCAGAGCCACCTACGAGCGCATGGCCCAGTTCCTCAACGGTTATGACCTCGGATCGCAGCGCGCCGGCGGCCCTGGGCTCGATGGCATCCGGGACTGGCTGCTAGCCCGCCTCGGACATTCTTCACCGCTGGCATGGACCTCGATCGTGCTGCAACTGGCGTTCCCCGACAAGGACCATGTCTCCGACGCACTCACTGAGGAGGAGGACGAGCATGCGCTCAAGATCTTGTTCGGACTCATCGACGAATTTCTAGCCGAACGCGACCACTCAGTCGATTCTTGAAACCAGCTCTTATGACACCGTCGACGGCGGCAAGGGTCTGCTCGCCACCTCGACACGCCACGTTGACGGCGCCGAATACACCACCTCGATCTACTCCTATGACGACGCAGGCCGCGTCACCGCCACCGAGATTGCCATCCCGGACGTTGAAGGGGACCTCGCCGGCTACTACTACACCAGCCAGGCCTTCAACGAGAACGGCCAGGTCGCGGCCCGCGCCTATACACCGATGGGAACGGTTCCCCCCCCAAATCCCGCAGTACTCCTACGACGAGGTCGGGAATCAGAAACGAATCCTCTCCGACATCGAGGGCACTAACGTAGCCGTGGTCGACGACGCGACCTACACGCCATTCGGAGAGATCCAGACGAGGCGGCTGAACTCGAGTTACAACAACAAGTTCGCCTACCAGGGCTACCAGTACGAGGAAACCACGAGACGGCTCACACGATTCACCTTCGACCACGAGACATCTATGCCCACCGTAGCGGACGTCCGGTATTCCTACGATGACGCCGGGAACGTGCTAACGATCGCCGACCTGCCCGCCGACAACACCGCGCGGTGGGAGCGGCAGTGCGGCAACGGCACCGGGAACCAAAACGGACCAGGCTGCGGCGATTGCGAGCACGTGACCGGTGGAGGCCAGCCGGAATTTGATCCCGACGAACTCGTGTGCTATGCGAGCCGATGGGACTGCGACCAGGCTCATCCCGGCGGCGACTACCAATGGCACGGCGATTACGAAGAAGAGCTGCGAGAGGTGAAGATGTCACTGACGCAGGAGTACGATAAGTACGTTGGCCCGTATGTCGAATCATGCGTAGACAATATTGTCGCAAATGAGAACTACGGACACGTCCCGCAGTTGGTCAACGATGCGGGTGTCCTGATCGGCGCTGGTATAGGTGGATACATCGGGTTTGCGGCGACCGGCGGACTGGCCGCTGGTGCTGGAGCGATGGCTGGGGCGGCAGTCGGATTGTGGGGCCCGAGCTGCGCAGACGGCCTTATCGAGGACCACTGGTCGTGAGGGGCCTTGATGGAAGGGCTGAAGAACCGACCAGACTTTTCGATCCACCTTGTCATGGATTGGACGCTTCGTGGCTGACAGATTGAGGGGACGAGCGACACGGGCGCTCTCTGCATGGGTGTTCAATAGCATGCTCTTCACTATTGAAATTTCAATAGTGGCTGCATTGCAAGTGAGAGTGGTCGAGGCGGATGTTCATACCCGAATCGGATTTCTGTTGCTTGGCGCCGTTGTCGGGCTGGCCGTGGCGGCAGTGGTGAGTGATATCGTATATTCTCGCCTGTCGACGCAAGGAGGCTATTTGATCCCCCTTTCATGCGACGTTCCAGACGGTTCCAATTACATAGCCCGCCTCTATTGCAGATCCAAGGCGTTCAGCAAAAAGGATGGAGTCGGTGGTAGGACGGGCTATTATGCAAGTCTTATATCCGTGCTCTTGATGTCGATGTCGCTAGGCCTGATCATGATTGGTTCGATAGGGGTCGGGCTTGCCGTTCTCTATGTGGGCGCAGTCGGTGGATCCGTAATCTGTTGGAGTTTCTACCTCATTTCAGTCAAATATTGACCCGAAACCGTCCTGTTTCCGGCCAGGGAGCTGTCAAAGAATTAGTACTCCAGCCGTGAAGTGTGTTGGTCATGGTGTCGGGTGCTCTCGCCTGCGGTAATGGCTTATCCTGGCGCGTTTATTCCTTCGTCTGCGCCATGTGGACCAGGAGAGGATGAAGACCGTGGTGCGGCGGACGGTCAGCAGTAGCAGTGCGACCAGGTGCGCGGTCTCGGGCAGGCTCAAGGGTTCGAGGTCGTCGTCGTCAAGGTGTGGGCGGAGCCCGATCGTGGTGAGGGCGCCGATCAGGTAGGCCGTCATCGCGAGGGTGAGGTGGCGGTGGGGCGTCCTCGAAGGAGGGCGGGAGCCATTCAAACGCCGGCGAGACAAACTGGCGGTGTCGGTCGAGTAGATTCCTCCGGCGATCCGCCACCGCGGCCAGTTGCAGGGATATTTGCGAGGGGTTCCAAGCATCTTTAGAGGTATCCGCGCAGGAGCTGCGCGCCGCGAGTTTTCCACAGACTGGAAGGTCGCCTCTACGGCTCGATAGTGAGCAAACGCAGCCTTCATCGCATCCCCCTTGAGGACGGCTTGGCTCCAAGGGCGTTGGTTTCCAGGCCAATGGAGGAGTCGTGGGGTCGGGTCTGACGCGGCGTTGAACGGCTGGTTGTCGGGGCGGAGTTCCCTGTCTGTCCACATAGACACGGGTTCGGTTTCCACCTCGAACCAGCCTCGAAATCTTGCCACCGGTCGCCATCGGTGGCACATGGTCGCCGACTACCTGCGTGACTACCCTGACTACCCAAACGCTCCCGGTTCGACCATGCGATCGGAACCGGGGGCGTTTTCCCTGGTCAGGGGGCTGAGCGGGCGACGAGAATCGAACTCGCGTCATTGGTTTGGAAGACCAAGGCTTTACCATTAAGCTACGCCCGCGCGGGCCGCTCGTGGCGGACCGGGAACGATTTTAGCGTGCGGTGATTCGCCGCTGCAAGGAACCCGCGATGTGGTGGTGTCAGGTGTTCGCGATGACGCTGCGGAGGGCATCGGCGCTGGTGAAGGTGTGTACCTGCCAGCCTCGTTCGGCGGCGGCCGCCGTGTTCTCGCGGTTGTCGTCGATGAAGAGCAGTTGATGCGGGGCCGCGGAGAGCGCGGCCTCGAGGTGTTCTTCGACCAGTGCGAAGGCGCCCGGCTCGGGTTTGCGGGCCTTCAGGCGGCAGGCGAAGAAGCGGTGGCGGAACCATTTGGCGGCCTCGGGGAAGCGCGCGTCGAAGTAGTCGGCGAACAGCGGCCCGTTGTTGGAGAAGATCGCCAGCGTGTGGCCCGAAGCGGTCAGGGCTTCCAGGACCTTGTGGTCGAGTTCGAACGCGGAGGTCCAGACACGGCTGAGCTCGTCGGTGTCCCCGTCGAATCCGATGTCGTCTGCGATGCGGTCGCGGATCTGCTCGGAGGTGAACTCGCCGGCCTCGCAGCGTTCCTCGAAACCCGAGTCGAACAGCCGGTCCACCAGCTCGCCCCGGATGACGCCGGTTCGCTCGGTGAGGAGTTCGAAGCGGCGTTCGGGATCGAACTTGAACAGTACGGAACCGATGTCGGTCAGGATGACGCGGATGCCGTCGGCCAAGGAGACCACCTCGTCGGGGATCGGGTGCGGTTGGTCTCACAGCATAACGTGGTTCATCTCACTGCTTGGGAAGGACGCTCGCAAGCCCGCCCCGAATATGGCGCAGGAAGAGCGGGTGCTCATAGGCGGCGGCGTCGTGGCCCAGCGCGGTGTAGAAGCAGCGGCCCGATTCGAGTCGGCGGTGCCAGGCGAGGGGGTGCGGCTCCCCCATCGCCAGGTCGGCCGTGTCATAGCTGGATTCGTCGACTCGCAGGAGGACCTCGACGTCGGTGGGCCGCTCGTCGAAGCTGTACCACTCGTCGGTCCAGACCCATGCCTTCGGCAGATGCGCCGTGGCGGGGTGGGCGGCGTCTGCGACTTCGATGCGGCCCTCGGTGCAGCCGGGAGGGTGGCCGATGAAGCGCGCCCCCACGATCTGGCGGAAGTACGGCCATGAGCGCTCGGCCGTGGAGGCGGCGTGGATTCCGCACCAGCCCCCGCCCCCGGTGACGTAGTCGGCCAGCGCCGCCCTGCCCAGTTCGTCGAGGACGTCTCCTGAGGTGGAGAGCCAGACGATCGCGCTGAAGTCGGCGAGCGCGGCCGGGTCGTAGACGTCGGTGTCCTCGGTGTGCTCCGCGTGGTAGCCCATGTCGTGGGCGATGTCCTTGAGCGCCGCTATCCCGGCGGGGATGGAATCGTGCCGGAAGCCTGTGGTCTTGCTGAACAGCAAGATGGCGGGGGAAGCCATGAATCCTCCTGGATAGCGGTTGCACGGAAGAGTCTAAGTGATGACGATCCGCCTCGCGGCCCCCAGTCCGCACTGCCGCCTCCTGGTGACCTGTGGCGATATCGACCACACCCGGCGGGGTGGCCTGCCAGGGACGACCTAGACTCGGTCAGTGCGGGGGTGGATTCTGCATGTTCTATGAGCCTCCGCATTCACGCAAGAGCAATTAAGCGAACTTGATCTAGGAGTACGCCTGTGAAGAGCACTGTCGAGACCCTGAGCCCGACCAGGGTGCGGCTGTCGGTCGAGGTGCCGTTCGAGGAGCTGGCGCCGTACATCAATGAGGCGTACAAGTCGGTCGGGCAGCAGATCCGCGTCCCCGGTTTCCGCCCGGGCAAGGCCCCCCGCCCGGTCATCGACCAGCGCGTCGGCCGCGAGGCGGTCTACGCCCAGGCGATGGACCCGGCGGTGCAGGACAACCTCACCAAGGCCGTCACCGAGAACGATGTCAACGCCCTCGGCCGCCCCGAGCTCACCGATGTGAAGCCCATCGAGGAGGGTGAGCCGTTCGAGTTCGTCGTCGAAACCGATGTGACCCCGTCCTTCGATCTGCCCGACTTCGCGACCATCAAGGTCACCGTCGAAGCCGACGACGTCTCCGAGGAGGACATCGACGCCGACCTCGAGTCGCAGCGTCTGCGCTTCTCCTCGCTCAAGACCGTCGAGCGCCCCGCCGCCGAAGGCGACTTCGTCGTCGTGGACCTCAAGGCCACGCAGGACGGCGAAGAGGTCGAGGGCGGCTCGGTCACCGGCATGAGCCATGAGGTCGGCTCGGGCAATCTGCTCGACGGCCTGGACGAGGCGCTCATCGGCATGAAGGCCGGCGACGAGAAGACCATCCAGTCCCAGCTGGCCGGCGAGCAGGAGGGCCAGACCGCCGACGTGGAGATCCGCGTCGACCAGGTCAAGGAGCGCGAGCTGCCCGAGCTCGACGACGAGTTCGCCGAGATGTCGAGCCCGCACGACACCCTCGAGGAGCTGCGCGAGGCCACCCGCGAGCGCCTGGAGCAGCAGGCCGACTCCGGCAAGGCCTCCGAGGCCCGCGCCAAGACCCTCGAGGCCCTCCTCGACGCGGTCGAGCTGCCGCTGCCGGAGAAGACCGTCACCGACGAGATCGAGCACACCCGGAGCCACCTCCAAGAGCAGGTCACGCAGATGGCCGGCAGTTTCGAGGACTACCTCGCCGCGATCGAGAAGACCGCCGAGGAGTTCGAGGCCGACCTCCGCAAGGACGTCGAGTCGAACCTGCGCCAGTCCATCATCCTGGGCCGCATCGCCCAGGAGAAGCAGCTGGAGGTCTCCGGCGAGCTCATGACCTCCGAGGTGGTTCGCCAGGCGCAGCAGCGCGGCGTCCCGCAGGAGCAGTTCCAGCAGTTCGTCGACCAGCTGCGCGGCAACGGCGGTCTCCAGCAGATCGCCGCGAACCTGCGTCAGCAGCTGGCCCTCGAAGAGGTCGTCAAGGAAGCGACGATCGTCGACGCCAACGGCAAGGAGCTGACCGAGGACGAGCTGTTCCCGGGCCGCGCCCAGGCCGAGGCCGAGGCCGCCGGGGAGTCGACCGAGGAGCAGTAGTTTCCACCCGATTCGTCCGGGCCCACCGCCGATGCGGTGGGCCCTTTCGCGTCGCGTGTCGCCGTGTCGCACACCGAGTGCGGGCCGCCCCGGCGGGTACGCCGGGGGAGGGGGTCGGGCTGCGCGCCCCGGCTCCGCTCGGAGCGAACACGGAGCCCAGCCGCGTCCGATCGTCACCGCGACGGGCTAAGGTCTGGGAGGTAACCGCAAAGCTGAGTGCATATCGCCGAGACAGAATGAAGGTGCAAGACATGGAGCATTCGATTCCATTCTCCTCGCAGCCGGAGAGGAACGTCTTCCTTCCCTCCGCTCGCGGTAACGGAGCGAGCTCTCCGGGGCTGGACGACATGGTGTTCGACCGTCTCCTCAAAGAACGGGTGATCTTCCTCGGCTCCGAGGTGAACTCCGAGATCGCCAACCGGCTGTGCGCGCAGCTCATCCTGCTCGAAGCCGAGGACCCGGAGCGCGACATCAAGCTCTACATCAACTCGCCCGGCGGCTCGGTGTACGACGGCATGGCCATCTACGACACCATGCAGTACATCAAGAACGACGTCGCCACCGTCGCCATGGGCATGGCCGCGTCCATGGGCCAGCTGCTCCTGTGCGCCGGCACCGCCGGGAAGCGCTACGCCTTGCCCCACGCCCGCATCATGATGCACCAGCCCTCGGGCGGCATCGGCGGCACCGCATCGGACGTGGCGATCCTGGCCGAGCAGATGCTCTACACCAAGCAGATGTTCCAGGAGCGCGTCGCGCACCACACCGGGCGCAACGTCGAGGAGATCGAGATCGACTCCGACCGCGACCGCTGGTTCACCGCCTCCGAGGCGAAGGACTACGGCTTCATCGACCACGTGGTTCAGCGGGTGAGCGAACTCCCCGCCGACTCCCAGTAGGAACGAGGGGATCAACGACATGGAATTCAACGCCCACTCCGGCCCGGCCCACCAGCAGGCCCGCTACATCGTCCCGTCGTTCACGGAGAAGACGTCGTACGGGGTCAAGGAGATGAACCCGTACAACAAGATGTTCGAGGACCGGATCATCTTCCTCGGCTCACCGGTGGACGACACCTCCGCCAACGACATCATGAGCCAGCTGATCGTTCTCGAAGGCAACGACCCCGAGCGCGACATCATCATGTACATCAACTCGCCCGGCGGCTCGCTCACGGCGCTCATGGCCATCTACGACACGATGCAGTACGTGCGCCCGGACATTCAGACCGTGTGCATGGGCCAGGCCGCATCGGCCGCCGCCGTGCTGCTGGCCGCCGGCACGCCGGGCAAGCGCACCGCGCTGCCGAACTCCCGCGTGATCATCCACCAGCCGGCCACCGAGGGCACCTTCGGCCAGGCCTCTGACATGGAGATCCAGGCCCGCGAGATCATGCGCATGCGCGACCAGCTGGAGAAGGTGCTGGCCCGCCACACCGGACAGGACCTCGCCCGGGTCCGCAAGGACATCGAGCGCGACAAGATCTTCACCGCCGAGGAGGCCGTGGCCTACGGCCTGGTCGACAACGTCCTGAACTACCGCAAGAAGAACGCACTGCCCGCCGAGGCGGCCGCCTCTTAGGGCGATGCGGTATCGCCGGGGCGCGGCGGGCCGGGAGAGCCGCCGGTTCGCCGCGCCCCGCACCCGACGGATCCTCGCGTCTGGACGATCGTCTTCCCTTCGTCGCCCACTCGGGGTACCGTGGCGCTGGCGCCGAGTCGACCGCTTGCCACGGCCGCTCGCCCGCCGAACGCCTGTGCCAATGCGCGGACCGCAAACCTTGCAGTGGGTGGCGTTCCGACTGCAAATGCGAAATAATGAATCGAGACACCGGTTCGTCCAGAATCAACCGAGCATCTTAGGAGCAACTGCGATGGCGCCACGCCTGGGAGACAGTGAGATCTTGAAGTGCTCGTTCTGCTCGAAGTCCCAGCGGCAGGTCAGGAAGCTGATCGCGGGCCCGAACAACGTCTACATCTGCGATGAGTGCATCGATCTTTGCAATGAGATCATCGAGGAAGAGTTCGCCGAGGAAGCCGAAGTGGCCTGGGAGGACCTCCCCAAGCCCAAGGAGGTCGTCGAGTTCCTCGACCAGTGGGTCATCGGACAGGACTCCGCCAAACGCTCCCTCGCCGTCGCGGTCTACAACCACTACAAGCGCGTCCAGCTCGCCGAGCTCGGCTCCTCGAAGGCCGGCCCCGACCACGTCGAGCTCCAGAAGTCGAACATCCTCCTGGTCGGCCCCACCGGTTCGGGCAAGACCCACCTGGCCCAGACGCTCGCCAGAATGCTGGACGTCCCGTTCGCGATCGCCGACGCCACCGCCCTGACCGAGGCCGGCTACGTCGGCGAGGACGTCGAGAACATCCTCCTCAAGCTCATCCAGGCCGCCGACTTCGACGTCAAGCGCGCCGAGACCGGCATCATCTACATCGACGAGATCGACAAGGCCGGCCGCAAGGCCGACAACCCCTCGATCACCCGCGACGTCTCCGGTGAGGGCGTCCAGCAGGCCCTGCTCAAGATCCTGGAAGGCACGGTGGCGTCGGTGCCCCCGCAAGGCGGGCGCAAGCACCCCCACCAGGAGCACATCCAGATAGACACCACCAACATCCTGTTCATCTGCGGCGGCGCGTTCGCCGGGATCGAAGAGATCATCGAGAACCGCATCGGCAAGCGCACCGTCGGCTTCACCGCACCGCTGCGCTCGGTCGAGGACGACGCCGAGGACGCGATCGTCTCCCAGATCATGCCCGACGACCTGCTCAAGTACGGGCTCATCCCCGAGATGGTCGGGCGGCTGCCGGTGCTCACCACCGTGAACCACCTCGACAAGCCGGCGCTGCTGCGCATCCTGACCGAGCCGAAGAACGCGCTGGTCAAGCAGTACCAGCGCCTGCTCGAACTCGACGGCGTCGAACTCGAGTTCGCCGACGACGCCTTGGAGCCGATCGTCGAGTCGGCCCTGCTGCGCGGCACCGGCGCGCGGGGGCTGCGCGCGATACTCGAAGAGGTCCTTCAGCCGGTCATGTTCGAGATCCCTTCGCGCGCCGACGAGGTCGCGAAGGTTCGCATCACCGCCGACGTGGTGCGCCGCAACGTCAATCCCACGCTCGTCCCGCGCACCAAGGCCACGCCCCGCCGCACTTCCCGCCCGCGTCGAGAGAAGTCGGCCTGAACACGACGAGCGGGGCCGGGCGTCCGCCCGGCCCCGCTTCGCGTTCGCTCTCAGTCTTCCTTGCGCTCGTCGTCGCGCAGCTGCTTGTCGAGGTCCCGCAGGAAGTCCGGGTCGTCGTCGGGCGCGACCGGGCCGCGCGGACGCTTCGGTCCGCCGCCGGCGGCGCCGGGACGTCCCGGACCGCGCTGGCCGCCTTGGGGTTTGGCTCGCCCGAGCAGGAACCACATCACCGCCCCGGCGACCGGCAGCAGCACGATGATGAGCACCCACCAGCCGCGCGACAGCTTTCGGGGCGACTGCTCGCCGCCGAGGCAATCTGCCACCGCCGCGATCAGCAGCGCCAGGTGGACGAGGAAGAGGAAGATCAGCGCGCGGACCATATCCCCATCATGCCTTGTTCCGAGCAGAAGGGCCAACAGCGGCGCGGGGTGTTACTCGCTGGTAACTTCATAAGATATAGTTCAGCACGGACGCATCTACTCTGCGGAGGTTGTCGATGAACATCGTGGTTCTGGTCAAACAGGTCCCGGACTCGGGACTGGCAAGACAGTTGGACGCCGATCTGCGGGTCGACCGCAACGGCGCCAACAACGTCATGGGCGAACTCGACGAATACGCCGTCGAAGCCGCCCTCCAGCTCAAGGAGGCCCACGGCGGCGAGGTCACGGTCCTCACGCTCGGGCCCGACCAGGCGACCGAGACCGTCCGCAAGACGCTCGCGATGGGCGCCGACAAGGCGATCCACATCAGCGACGAGACCGTGGCCGGCTCCGACGCCCTGGCCACCTCCAAGATCCTGGCCGCCGCGCTCGGCCGCCTCGAATGGGATCTCGTCATCGCCGGCGCCGAGTCCACCGACTCCGGCATGGGCGTCATGCCGCACCTGATCGCCGCCCGCACCGGCGCCGCGGCCGCCACCGGCGCCCGCAAGATCGAACTCGACGGCGAAGGCGCGATCACAGTGGAGCACCAGCGCGAGAACGGCTACGACGTGCTCACCGCGTCCCTGCCCGCGGTCGTGTCGGTGTGGGACACCATCAACACGCCGCGCTACCCGTCGCTCAAGGGCATCATGGCCGCCAAACGCAAGAGCGTCGAGACGCTCACCGTCGCCGACCTCGGCATCGACCCGGGCGAGGTCGGAGCGGGAGCCGCCACCACCGAGGTGCTCAACGCCACCGACCGGCCCGAGCGCACCGCCGGCCAGATCGTCACCGATGAGGGCGAAGGCGGACGCCAGCTCGCCGCCTACCTCGCCGCCGAGAAGTTCATCTAGGAGATCGCCATGGCTGACATCCTCGTCTACGTACCCGAATCCGGCAAGCACGCCGCCGAGGTCCTGACTCTCGGACGCTCCCTGGGCGACGTCTCCGCGATCGTCTTCGACGACCGATCCGCCGCACTCGCCGGCGAATACGGCGCCGCCAAGGTCTACCGCGTCAGCGCCGAAGGCGTCGACGACTACTACGTCGACCCCAAGGCGACGGTCCTGACCGACCTCGCCCGCAAGGCCGCGCCGGCCGCGTTCCTGCTGCCGAGCACCGACGAGGGCAAGGCGCTGGCCGCCCGCGTCGCCGTCGCGCTCGACAACGGTCTGCTCACCGACATCACCGGCCTGGACGCCGAGGGCGTCGCCAAGCAGGACATCTTCGCCGGCGCGACCATCACGAGCTCGAAGATCACCAAGGGCTTCACGCTCGCGACGGTCAAGGCCGGCACCACCGACGCCGAGCCCGCCCCGGGCGAGCCGGCCGTGGAGGCCGTCGAGGCCGAGGTCGCGGAGTCCGACAAGCGCGTCCGCATCGCCGAGAGCATCGACGAGCCCGCCGGGGACCGTCCCGGCCTGGCCGATGCCGACGTGGTCGTCTCCGGCGGCCGCGGCGTGGGCTCGGCGGAGGACTTCGCGCTCATCGAGCGCGTCGCCGACGCCATGGGCGCCGCCGTCGGCGCCTCCCGCGCGGCCACCGACGCGGGGTACTACCCGCACAAGTTCCAGGTCGGGCAGACCGGCACGACGGTCAGCCCGCAGCTGTACTTCGCCGCCGGCGTCTCCGGCGCGATCCAGCACCGGGCCGGGATGCAGACCTCGAAGACCATCGTCGCGGTCAACAAGGACGCCGACGCCCCGATCTTCGGCATGGCCGATTTCGGTGTCGTGGGCGACCTGTTCGAGGTGCTGCCGCAGGTGCTCGAGGAGATCGAGAAGCGCAAGTAACCGGCTCGCTGGGGCGTCATCGGTCCGAAACGACTGTGGGTTAGGCTTCGACACAGCGTCTCGTTATGAGAAACCTACAGATGATGTTGGAGGAATCCGCAATGGCCGCCCCAGCAGCCGCGCTCCCCGCGCCCCGCGTACTCGCCGACGTGCTGCCCGGCACCTCGCGTGCCGCAGTGCTCGCCCGCGACGCCGTCCTCGTCCTCGGCGGCGCCGCCGCCGTCGGCGCCTCGGCCCAGGTCGCGATCACGATCCCGCAGATCAGTCCGGTCCCGTTCGTCCTGACGACGTTCACCGTGCTGCTCCTCGGCGCCGCCTACGGGCCGCTGCGCGCGGGTCTGACACTCGCGGTCTACCTCGCCGCCGGCGTGGCCGGCATGCCGTGGTTCACCGACGGCACCTCGGGCTGGGCCATGCCGAGCTTCGGGTACATCCCCGGCTTCCTCGTCGCCGCGGTCGTGGTCGGCTGGCTCGCCGGTCGCGGCGGCGACCGCACGGCGCCGCGCACCATCGGCCTGATGGTCCTCGGCAACGTCATCATGTACGCCTTCGGCGTCCCCTACCTCGCCGTGGCGGCGGACCTGAGCCCCCTCGCCGCGATCGAAGCCGGCATGGTCCCGTTCCTGGCCGGCGACTTCATCAAGCTCCTCGCCGCTACGGCACTCCTGCCCGGCGCCTGGTGGGCCGTCAACCGCTTCCGCAACGAGCGTTAGCGAGGCGCGGACTAAGCGGCACAGTCGCAACGAGCGTTAGCGAGGCTCGGAACAAGCGGCACTGTCGCAATGAGCGTTAGTGCGACGCGTCAGCGGGTGGCACCGCCCAACGCGGAAGGCCGAGCGACGCGATCCGGGGGCGCCTCCGAAGGTCCGGAGGCGCCCCCGGCGCGTGTCTAAGCGTCCCAGCCGATGCCGAGAGCTCCGGGCCTGGGCACCGGCTCGGCCAGCGCCACCGTCCGCCCCGGGCCGAGTTGGAGATCGCCGGTCTCGCGCTTCTCGCGCTGCAGCGACGACTGCGCGAAGCGGTAGACCCGCCTCGGGATCGCGTCGGGGGAGAAGCGGATCTGCAGTGAATAGTGGTCCACCGGGTAGCGGAACGCGTTGCCGTGCCCCGTCGATACTCCGCCGTTGCCCTGCACCACGATCTCGAACAGGTGCGTCGCGCCCTGCGGCAGCGGGTGATCGAACACGATCTCCGCCAGCGCCACCGGCGCTTCGTCGTGCCGGAGCACATTGGGCACCGTGCAGTCGCGCACCGGCTTGAACTCGATGTCGTCGATGTCGCAGCCCTTGTCGCCCCGGTACAGCAGGATGTAGCGGTCGACGTCGTCCCTTCTGGCCCGCACCAGCATCGACAGTTCGAACAGCGACTCCTCGAACTGCGAGTCGACGTGGACGATCACCTGCTGGCTGAGGATGTCGAGCGTGTGCTCCCGGGATGCCGGGACCTGGTCGCACAGCTCTCGCACCGCGTCACCGCCGAGCACCGCGTCCGGCCGCGGGAGCTGGCCTCGGATCGAACGAGGGCCCCGGGCGCGCTTCGGCCCCAGCAGGGCCCGCAGCGACCCGGCCGGCAGCTCCAGCAAATCCTCCAGGGCCGTGACCGCGGCGAGCGACTCGGCCCGCTCGGGGCGGCTTCGTCCCGACTGCCAGTACGAGAGGCTGGTGGTCGATACCGTGATGCCGCGCATGGCGAGACGGTGACGGATCCGGTCGAGGCCCAGACCGCTGGATTGGATGGCGACACGCAGGGCTGTGTGGAACGGCCCTGCGCGCAGTGCTTCGGCGAGTTCGGGCGACATCGGCACACTTCCTTTTGAAGACCCGGCCTTTGGAAGACCCAGCCTTGGTATGACCCAGCTTTCAGGGGGCGGTCAGCGCTCCGCGACCGCAAAAGGTTACGAAGATTCGTCAGATTCTATCGCGGGGCCGTGATGGCCCCTCCACCTGCGGTCTCGCCCCGGTCGGCAAATGCCGACCGCGCCGTAGACTGGAGAGGCCATGGCCTATCTCGATCACGCCGCAACCACGCCGATGCTCCCCGGGGCGCTCGACGCCTACGTGCGCACCGCCCGTGAACTCGGCAACGCCTCCTCCCTCCACGCCTCCGGACGCGCGGCCCGCCGCACCGTCGAAGAATCCCGAGAACGCATCGGCGAAGCCCTCGGCGCCAAACCCAGCGAGATCATCTTCACCGGCTCCGGCACCGAGGCCGACAATCTCGCCGTCAAGGGCCTGCACTGGGCACGCCGCACCGACGGACGCAACCGCGTCGTCACCACCGCGATCGAGCACCACGCCGTCGCCGACGCCGTCGCCTGGCTCGACGACCACGAAGGCGCCGACGTCACCGAGCTGCCCGTCGACAAGCTCGGCCGCGTCTCGGTCGACGCCCTCGCCGAACTCCTCGACGAACGCGCCGCCGAGATCACCGTCATCACCTGCATGTGGGCCAACAACGAGGTCGGCACCCTCGAGCCGATCGAGGAGATCGTCGCCCTCGCGGCCCCGCACGGCATCCCCGTCCACACCGACGCCGTCCAAGCCGTCGGCCACGCCCCCGTCGACTTCGCCGCCTCCGAAGCCGACGCCCTCGCCCTCTCCGGTCACAAGCTCGGCGGCCCGGCCGGCACCGGCGCGCTCCTGCTGCGCCGCGACACCAAATGCACGCCGCTGCTCCACGGCGGCGGCCAAGAACGCGAGATCCGCTCCGGCACCCTGGACGTGCCCGGCATCGCCGCGCTGGCCGAAGCCGTCACCCACGCCGTCCGCACCCGCGAGACCGAATCCCAACGCCTCGCCGAGCTGCGCGACGCGCTCGTCGTCGGCGTCCTCGCCGCCGTGCCCGACGCCATATACAACGGTGATCCCGAGCACCGCCTGCCCGGCAACGCCCACTTCTCGTTCCCCGGCTGCGAAGGCGACGCCCTCCTCATGCTCCTCGACGCCTCCGGTGTCGAATGCGCCACAGGCTCGGCCTGCTCGGCGGGCATCGCCCAGCCCTCCCACGTGCTCCTCGCCATGGGCGCCGGGGCGGACGACGCCCGCTCCTCCCTGCGGTTCACCCTCGGCTGGCCCACCAACAAGGACGACATCGACGCCCTGGTGACCGCCCTCCCCGAAGCCGTCGATCGCGCTCGCTCCGCCGGACTGACCTAGTTATGGTGGAGGGTGTGAAACTGCGAGTACTGGCCGCCATGAGCGGCGGAGTCGACTCGGCGGTCGCCGCCGCGCGAGCCGTCGAGGCCGGGCACGACGTCACCGGCGTCCACCTGGCGCTGTCCAAGAACCCACAGACCTACCGCACCGGCGCCCGCGGCTGCTGCACCATCGAGGACTCCCGCGACGCCCGCCGCGCCGCCGACGTCATCGGCATCCCCTTCTACGTGTGGGACATGGCCGAACGCTTCCACGACGACGTCGTCGAGGACTTCTACGCCGAATACGCCGCCGGTCGCACCCCCAACCCGTGCCTGCGCTGCAACGAGAAGATCAAGTTCGCCGCCGTCCTCGACCGCGCCATGGCCCTCGGCTTCGACGCCGTCGTCACCGGCCACTACGCCCGCAAGGGCGACGACGGCCTGCTGCGCCGCGCCGTCGACACCGGCAAGGACCAGTCCTACGTCCTCGCCGTCCTCACGCCCGAGCAGCTCGCCCACTCCATGTTCCCGCTCGGCGACACGCCCAAGGCCGAGGTCCGCATCGAGGCCGAAGAACGCGGCCTCGCCGTGGCCCGCAAGCCCGACAGCCACGACATCTGCTTCATCGCCGACGGCGACACCTCCGGGTTCCTCAAGAACCGGCTCGGCTCTGAGACGGGCGACATCGTCGACGCCGCCACCGGCGAGGTCCTCGGCAGCCACGACGGCGCCCACCAGTTCACCGTCGGCCAGCGCCACGGCCTCGGACTCAAGGTCCCGGCCGCCGACGGCAAGCCGCGCTACGTCCTGTCCATCACCCCGGTCGACAACCGCGTCGAGGTCGGCCCCCGTGAAGCACTGCGCATCGGCCGCATCCGCACCGCCGCGCCCGTATGGCTCGACGGCACCGAGCGCGCCGGCTCGTTCCCATGCGAAGTCCAGCTGCGCGCCCACGGCGAGGTCTACCCGGCCACCGTCACCGTCGAGGACGGCGGCCTGACCGCGAGCCTCGCCAAGCCCGCCTACGGCGTCGCCGCAGGCCAGGCCTTGGTCGTCTACGGCCCCGACGCCGAACTCGGTGACGCGGTGATCGCCTCCGGCACCATCGAGGCCACGCAGAGTGACGCTTCCGCGGGCGTCGGCGTGGGCGAGTCCGTCGAGGTCGCAGGTGTCTGACGCCGCACTGCCCTCCGGTGTCGCCACCGGCGTCGGCTCACTGCCCGGCACCGACATCCGTGAGGCCGTCCGCCTCGTCTTCGGCGAACTGCCCGACTGGCCCCACCTGCCCGAACTGCCCGCCCGAGGCCCCGGTGCCGACATGATCGGCCGCGGCGCCGCCCTCCTCGTGGGCATCCCCGTGCAATGGTGGGCCTCCGGCTGGCAGATCGCCGACCTGCCCGGCAGGGACGCCCGCCGTGCCGCCGATCTCCTCGAACGCGACCTCGACGCGCTCCACGACGTCGCCGACACCACCGACGGGCCGGTCCGCGTCACCGCCGTCGGCCCCTGGACCCTGGCCGCGAACCTGTGGCGGCGCGCAGGCGGCGCCATGATCGCCGACCACGGCGCCGCGGCCGACCTCACCGGCTCCCTCACCGAAGGACTGCGGAACTTCGCCGCGTCCGCGCGGGCCCGCCTGCCGAAGGCGCACCTGTCGATCCAGCTCGACGAGCCGTCGCTGCCCGCCGCGCTGGCCGGCCGCGTCCCCACCGAGTCGGGCCTCGACTGCTACCGCCACGTGCGGCCCGAGGTCGCCCGCGACCGGCTGCGCGAGGTCGTCGACGGCGTCGGCGTCCCGGTCGTCGTCCACTGCTGCGCCCCGGGCGTGCCGCTGAAGCTCCTGGCCGAGGCCGGCGTCGCGGCGGTCGCACTCGACTTGACCCTGCTCGACCTCGACGACGTGGCGGCGGTCGACGAGTTCGGTGAGTACCTCGACGCCGGCGGCCGTCTCATCGCCGGGGTCGTCCCCGCGACCGGCCCCGAGCGCCGCGACGCGGTCGAGCGGGCGGCAGAACGGATCACCGGCCTGTGGAACCGGCTCGGATTCGAGCCCGAGCGCCTCGCCGGGCAGATCAGCGTCTCCACGACCTGCGGGATGGCCTCGGCGGGCCCCGACTACGCCCGAGCGGCGATGGAGACGAGCCGCGAAGCCGCTAAGCGGCTCCGCGGCTGAGCGCCTCGGCTCACGCGAACTCGCTGTAGATCTCGACCATCTGGGACGTCAGGTCCTCGCATATCGCCGGGGCCGACGCGTCGACCGGCGCTCCGCCCAGCTTGGCCGCATACGTGACGTCGTCGACCGCGAACATGTACGTGTACCCGGACCGGCCGTCCTCGTCGAGCGCGGCGGTGAACCCCGCCATGGTCTCGCTGCCCAGAGCCGCGGTCGTGTAACCATCCCTTTCGGCCTCGGTCCGCTCGTGGACGAGCGCCTCCTCCGCCCGGCTCCAATCGGACCACTGCCTGACCTCCAGCATGAGATAGCCGGTGGCGGGCCCGAAATACCCGCAGTCGAGCGAGGCGTAGGGCGCCTCGCCCTCCGGATCGTCCGGACCGACGAACTCGCCGAACTGCGAGGCCGGGTCCGCCTCGATGCCCTCCTCGGCGGAGCCGAACAGCTCCCCGGCCCCGGACAGGTCGATCCATTCGCACGAGTCGGCGCTGAAGAACTCGGCGCCGGACCCGGAAGCGCCTCCCGGCTCCAGGAGCGAGGAGTCGAACTCGTCGCCGAGGCCCGCATACCCTTCGCATTCGCCCGGTTCGCCGAAATCGACCTGCCCGGCCCGCGCGCTGCCGAGGTTCCAGGCCAACCCCGGGCGATCGCCTCCGCCCGTCCAGCCGGAGAGCGCCAGGACGCAGTCGCGCTGCTCCCCTTCGAGTCCGCTCAGCGCCTCGGCGGCGTCGGCGGACAGCCCCGACGCGTAGGGGAGGTCGAACTGCTCGGTGCCACCGAACTGCTCCACGTTGTACCGGGCGATGAGTCCGTCGGGATTGACCGCCGCCAGACCCAGCAGCACCGCCGCGCCCGATCCGAGGATCGCCCGTGGAAGCCATGTGGCTCGCAGTTTCCAGCAGCACAACAGCACCAGCACGAACAGGACCGCCAGCCAGATCTCGACGGTGAACACCCACACGCGCATCCTGGTGAGCCCGAACGCCTCGAAGTACCGGCTCATGCGGAACATCGCCGAGGCCACCACCGCCAGCGACATGACGCCCAGCCCGCCCAGCAGGATGCGCACCGCCCATCGGTCCCCGCGCCGCCGCCGCGGCGCCTTCCACGCCGCCACCGCGATGACCGCCAAGGCCAGCACCGCGACCACGCTCAACTGCCAGAACCCGCTGCGCGCGTACTCGGCCATCGTCAGTCCCGCCGTCGCCATGACGTAGTCGTCGCCGCCGTACAGCACCCGCGCCTGCAACGCGATGAACGCGATGAACAGCAGATTCAACGCACCCAGCGGCACCGCGATCTCGAATCGCGAGGCCGCCTTCGGCTCGGGCGGGGCCTCCGGATCGAACCGCGGCTTGGCCACGGCGACGTAGACCCACAAGAGCACCGTCGGGAAGACGAACAGCGCCAGCATCGACCGCAGGACCAGCGACACCGCGTCGATCTCCGGCACCAGGCCCGTCAGGAGCGCCGCGAAACTCGAGTCGGCGGCGGCGAAGAGCCCGCCGAAGACGGCCAGCAGGCCCGCGGTGATCCCCGCGACGCGCAGGTTCCGCATCGTATTGGCGCCCTTGCTCGGCCGCCGGATACCGCCGTTCGCCCACCGGAACGCGTCCGCCAGCCCCTCCAGGTAGCCCAGGAACGCCCACATCGCGCCGGTGAACCGGCTCGGCGGCGACAGCACCAGCGGCGTGAGCAGCACGGCGGCGAGCGAGCACAGCGCCACGATCCATCCGGCGTCGCGGATCGCGGCCACCGACCACAGGCATGCGACCAGTGCCGCACCTGGCAGCCGCACCCCCAGCCACTCGCGACCGCCGGCCAGCATCGGCACGACGATCGTGCCGATGCCCGTGAGCGCCAAGCCGATCCCGACGCCCTCGGTGTGGAACGCCGCCCAGCCCGCGAACACCGCCACGGCCGCCGTCAGCAGCAGAATGAGCTGCGGCGCACCGGACTCGGGCCGGTTCCAGGCGGTGTTGGGAATGCCCGGCTCGAGTGGGGGAGGAGGGCCCACGTACACCGGCCCGCTGTACGGGTGGTGCGCGACGCGTGTCGCGACGGGACGCTGGTCGGCGTCCTCCGGCCGCGAAGCCTCGGGGGATACTTCGGGACTGCTCATGTGAAGCTTTCTCGTCGGAGGACCCAGAGGATAGCGCACAGGCGTGAATGCCGAGGTCGCCCGCATTGCGAGCGGCCACTTCAACGCCGGGTATACCGCCCACAGTGGCGCAATTCAGTCCCTCTCGACGAACCCCGTCAGTCGATGCGAACCTGTGGTTCACTGGACCGGTGGTGGCGGAAGGCGACACGGGATGGGGAGCGCTCGGCAGCCGGCTCAACTGGCTGCGCGCCGGCGTGCTCGGCGCCAACGACGGCATCGTCTCGACCGCCGGGATCGTCATCGGCGTCGCCGGCGCGACGACCGACCGCACCACGATCATGATCTCCGGCCTCGCCGGCCTGGTGGCCGGGGCGCTGTCCATGGCCGGCGGCGAGTACGCCTCGGTCTCGACCCAGCGCGACTCGGAGTCCACGCTTGTCGACGCCGAACGCAGAGTCCTGGCCGAGGATCCCGGCGCGGCGGAGACCGACCTGGCCGAGAGCCTCGAATCGCGCGGCCTGTCGGCGGCGACCGCCCGCCAGGTCGCCCGCGAGCTGTCCGAGTTCGACCCGCTGCGGGCCCACTCGCAGATCGAACTCGGTCTCGACCCCGAAGCCCTCACCAGCCCTTGGCAGGCGGCGCTGTCGTCGTTCGTCAGCTTCACCCTCGGCGCGCTGCTGCCGCTGCTGACGATCGGGCTGCTGCCGGCGGGCGTGCGCGTGTGGGGCTGCGCGTTGGCCGTGGTCGCCGCGCTGGCGCTGACCGGCTTCACCTCCGCGAGGCTCGGGCGCGCGCCCACGGCCCGGGCGACGCTGCGCGTCATGGCGGTCGGTGCCGCCACCATGGGCGTCACCTACGGCGTCGGCACCCTTTTCGGCGTCGCCACTGCCTAGGGTTTGTCGGCGAGGTGCTCGACGGGCATCGTCAGGTAGCGGTCGATGGTGGGCCCGAGGGCGTCGGCGAGCTCTTGGACCCCCAGTGAGGCGATCGGTTCGAGCTTGAGGATGTAGCGGGCGACGACGAGCCCGAAGATCTGCGAGGCGATGAAGTTCGCGCGGATGTGGACGTGGTCGACCTCGTCGCCGAGCACCTCCTCGACGGTCTTGACGATCCGGTGCTCGAACAGCTGCTTGAGGATGAACGACATCGCCGGCTTCGACAGGCTCGTGCGCACGACCGCGAGGAGCTTGTCGGAGTGCGGCCCGTCCCAGATCGTGACGAAGGCCCGCATGAGTCGCCCTCCCGCGCCCTCCACGCCGCCCGCCTTGAGGGCGGCGGCGATCTCGGGGGCCGGATCGAGCGGCAGCTCGATCGCGGCGAGGAACAGCTCGTTCTTCGATCCGAAGTAGTGGTGGATGAGCGAGGGGTCGACCCGGGCCTCGGAGGCGATGCGGCGCATGCTGACCGATTCGAAGCCCTCGGCGGCGAACAGGGCGCGGGCGGCGCTCAGGATCTCCGCCCTGGTGTCGGGCTTGCCTGACCGCCGTCCGCTTCGCTTGGCTCTGACCACGAATGGAGCCTAACCGGTCCGCCGCCGCAGGGTGGCGGCCCCGAGCACGGTTGCGACGACGACCGCACCGGCCACCACCGCGAGGTCGCCCCACATCTGGCCCGTGACGTCGGGCGAGACCTGCACTTCCCGGAGCGCCTTGACGGCGTAGGTGAGCGGCAAAGCGTCGGAGACGCCCTGCAGCCATCCGGCCATCTGCTCGCGCGGCCAGATCAGTCCGCACAGGAACAGCTGGGGCACCACGAGCAGCGGGATGAACTGGACCGCCTGGAACTCGTTGGCGGCGAAGGCGGAGACGAACAGTCCCAGCGCCATGCCGAACAGCGAGGTGACGACCGCGATGAACAGGACCGTCCACCCCGAGCCGGCGGTCTCCAGTCCGAGGAACCAGTAGGCCACGGCCGCGGCGACCGACGCTTGAGCGGTGGCGGCGACGCCGAAGGCGATGGCGTAGCCGACGACCAGGTCCATCTTGGCCGTCGGCGTGGTCATGAGCCGTTCCAAGGTGCCGCCGGTGCGCTCGCGCAGCAGGGTGATGCAGGTGACCAGGAACATCATGAAGAACGGGAACGCCGCCAGCAGAATGAGCCCGACCGTGTTGAACACCTGGGGAGCCTCGTCCATGATGGCGCTGATGAGCGCGATGATCAGCGTCGGTCCCGCGAGGATGAGCACGATCGTGCGGCGGTCGTTGAGCAGCTGCCGGAGGATGCGTCCGGCGGTGATGAAGGTGATGCGCAGCGACATGTCAGCCGGCCCTCTCCATGTCGTGGATGAGCTGTAGGAACGCAGATTCGAGATTCGCGGTGCCGGTCGCCGCGCGCAGGGCGGCGGGCGTGTCGTCGGCGATGAAGCGGCCCTCGCGCAGCAGCAGGAGCCGGTCGCAGCGGTCGGCCTCGTCCATGACGTGGCTGGAGACCAGGAGGGTCTTTCCGGCGGCGGCCAGGGCGCCGAAGCGGCTCCAGAGCTCTTCGCGGATGACGGGGTCGAGCCCGACGGTGGGCTCGTCGAGGACCAGCACGTCGGGTTCGCACACCAGCGCGCAGGCCAGTGAGGTGCGGGTCTTCTGGCCGCCGGAGAGATCGGCGGCCAGCTGACTCGCGTAGTCGTACATGCCGACGGCGTCGACGGCGTCCATGGCCTGCCTCTTGGAGCGCCCGTAGAGGGCCGCGAAGTACGCCACGTTGGACTTGACGCTGAGGTCGGGGTAGATCGAGGCGTCCTGAGTGACGTAGGCGACTCGCCTGCGCAGACGCGTCGAGCCGGCGGGTTCACCGAGGACGGTGACTTCGCCGGACTTGACCTTCTGGGTGCCCACGACGGCGCGGATGAAGGTGGTCTTGCCCGAGCCCGAGGGGCCGAGCAGTCCGGTGACCGAGCCGGCCGGGATGGAGGTGGAGACGTCGAGCAGCACGGTGCGGTGACCGCGCTCGACGACCAGGTTGTCGACGGTGATGGCGGGGTTGTCGGGTGGCATCGGAGCCTCCAATAATTCAATGATCGATGAATTCACCGTAGCACGCTAATTCAACGACCTTTGAATTATTCTAGGCCCGCAAAGCCGCGTCCCCGTTCCGACGCACGAACAAGATCCGACCGCGCGAAGTGCGAATCTGCGACTCGCAAGCCCGCCGTGGGGGACGGTACGTCGCGCGGCCGGATCTCGGTGGTGCCGGCCTGAGCCGGCGATCGGGAGGTGTCCGGCTTGCGTTGGTCGGGGACTAGAGCACGCCCTGCTCCCACGGGCCCCAGATGGCGATCGTGCGGCCCGGCTCGATATCCGGGTCGGTCGGCTCGCCGCGGGTCGCGCCCTGGATGTTCACGAACAGGACCTTCCCGTCGGGGGAGAACGTCGCGCCGCACCACTCGCGGCTGCCCTCGTGGTAGACGAACGGGAAGATCTCGCCCTCGCGGGTCAGCCCGCGCACGGCCGGGAGGTCACGGCTGGTGTCTTCGCACAGCAGCAGGTTGCCGTTGGGGGAGACGGTGATGTTGTCGGGGTAGGACAGCAGCTCCGCGTTGGGGGACTCGAACACCAGGCGCAGGCGCCCGCCGCTGCGCCCGTTGGGGAGGTACTCCCAGATCTGGCCCTCGCCCTCGTCGCCGCCGGAGGTCGAGGCGATGTAGACCGCGCCGTTGCCCCACCAGGCGCCCTCAAGCCGCCCGAAGACCGCCCCGCCCTTCGCCCAGCCCTGGTTGAACACCGCGAGGGCGTTCTCCTCGGCGTCGGTCGGGTCGGGGTCGTCGATGTCGACCCACTCGACCGGGATCGACCGCTTCGTCTTCTGGCCGGTGCGCGTGTCGAAGTTCCACTCGTCCTTGACCTTGAGCATCTGCAGCCGGCCGCCGTCGGCGAGCTTGCCGGGCGTGTTCGGCAAGAACCGGTAGAACCCGGCGGTGCCCTGGTCCTCGGTCTCGTACACGATCCCGGTGTTCGGGTCGACCGCGACCGCCTCGTGCACGAACCGGCCCATCTCCTTCAGCGGCACCGGGTCCACCTCCTGGGGCGCGTCCGGAGGCACCTCGAAGACGTACCCGTGCTCGGCGCCCCAGCCCGCGGCGGTCCCGGCCGTGGTCTCCTCGCACGACAGCCATGTGCCCCACGGGGTCGGGCCGCCCGCGCAGTTCACGATCGTGCCCGACAGCGACTGCCAGGCCTTCTCGAACACCGGTGCGTCCTGCTCCCAGCGGACCCACATCGTCGTCGTGCCCCCGCCGCCGAGCGGGTCGTAGCGGTGCTCCCGGCGCCCCGCGGGCACCACCGCGTCGGGCTCGGTGCGCTCCTCGTGGTTGCGGACGATGCGCCACACGTTCGGGTCGCCGGTGGCGAAGCACGCCATCGCGTCGTGGCCCAGCGGCACCACGTTCCCGTCGGGCATGAGGCTGCCGGCCGTCGAGAACACCTTGAAGTCGAAGCCCTCCGGCAGCCAAAGGGCCTGCTCGAAGCCCGAATCGGGGTCGGTGCGGGTCAGCTCGCGCAGCTCGCCGTAGCCGCCGTTGTTCGCCGCGGTCTTGTCCTTGCGGCCGTCCTTGGCGGAGGCGGCCCGGATGGTCATGCCCTCCATCGCCGCGACGGCGAAGAGCCCGCCGCCGGCCGCGGTCGCACCCCGGCGCAGGAACGCGCGGCGATTGGAACCCTCGTTCTGCGTGGCGTCGGAAGTCTGAGTAACCAAAGCGTGCTCCTTCTTCGAGGCCTGGGCGTCACTGTCAGCACAGATGTTTCCGACCGCAGAAGAGAACGAGGAAAGCAGAATGTGAACAGCAGTTGACCAACCGCATAAGCCTTCATCACTCCCGAAACGTCGGACCGAGCTGCCACAATAGGTCCCGTGAGCACCGAAGACATCGATTTCGACACAGCCCGCGAGCGCCACGAGCAACTGGCGGCCGAGATCACCGAGCACCGACGCCGCTACTACGTGGACAACGAGCCGACGGTCTCCGACGCCCAGTTCGACGAGCTCATGCACGAGCTGGTCGACATCGAGACCAGGTACCCGGAGCTGAAGAGCGCCGACTCGCCCACCGAGCAGGTCGGCACCTTCTCCGAGGCGTTCACTCCGGTGACACACCTGGAGAAGATGCTCAGCCTCCAGGACGTCTTCAGTGAGGACGAGGTCCGCCTCTGGGCCGAACGCGTCTCCGAGGAGGCGGCCGACGCCCAGTACCTGTGCGAACTCAAGATCGACGGCCTCGCCGTCGACCTCGTCTACGAGCACGGGCGCCTCGCCCGCGCCGCCACCCGCGGCGACGGCGTCACCGGCGAGGACGTCTCCGCGAACGTGGCCACCATCGCCGCCATCCCGCAGCGCCTCAAGGCCGCCGAAGGCTTCGACGTGCCCGAGCTGCTGGAGGTCCGCGGCGAGGTCTACTTCCCCACGGCCGACTTCGACCGCCTCAACGAGACCCAGGTCGAGGCCGGCAAGGCGCCCTTCGCCAACCCGCGCAACGCCGCCGCCGGCTCACTGCGGCAGAAGGACCCGGCCAAGACAGCCGAGCGGCCCCTCAGCTTCATCTCCCACGGCCTCGGCGCCCTGCGAGGCTTCGAACCGCGGTCCCAATCCCACTCCTACGCCGCCCTCGACGCCTGGGGTCTGCCCACGAGCCCCTACTGGCGCGTCGTGGACACCATGGAGGGGGTCTTCGACTACATCCACGAGTTCGGCGGCCGGCGCCACGAACTGGTCCACGAGATCGACGGCATCGTCGTCAAGCTCGACGACATCGACTCCCAGCACCGACTCGGCGCCACCTCCCGCACGCCCCGCTGGGCCGTCGCCTTCAAGTTCCCGCCCGAGGAGGTCAACACCAGGCTCCTCGACATCAAGGTCTCCATCGGACGCACCGGACGCGCCACCCCCTACGCGGTCCTCGATCCGGTCCGCGTGGCCGGCTCCGAGGTCGAGTTCGCCACCCTCCACAACGCCGACCAGATCAAGGCCAAGGGCGTCAAGATCGGCGACACCGTCGTCGTCCGCAAGGCCGGCGACGTCATCCCCGAGGTCGTCGCCCCGGTGGAGGCCGCCCGCGACGGTTCCGAGACCGACTTCGTCATGCCCGAGGTCTGCCCCGAATGCGGCTCGACGCTCGCGCCGGCCGCCGAAGGCGACATCGACCTGCGCTGCCCCAACGCCCGCTCCTGCCCCGGGCAGCTGCGCGAACGCCTCGCCTACCTGTCGGGGCGCTCCTGCTTCGACATCGACCGCATGGGATACATCGCGTGCGCCGCGCTCGTCCAGCCCCTCGAACCGGCCGAGCCGGTCCTGACCGACGAGAGCGGCGTCTTCGACCTCACCATGGACCGGCTCCTGCCGATCAAGGTGGTCGTCCGCGACCCCGACTCCGGGCTCCCCAAACCCGACCCGAAGACCGGCGAGGACAAGGTCGTCACCTACTTCGCCACCAAGGACGGCGAACCGAAGAAGACCGCCGTGCAGATGCTCGAGAACCTCGAGAAGGCCAAGGCCCAGCCGCTGTGGCGCGTCGTCAACGCCTTGTCGATCCGCCATGTCGGTCCCGTCGCCGCCCAGGCGCTCGCCGAGCACTTCGGCGATCTCGACCGCGTCATCGAGGCCGACGAGGCCGAACTGGCCGACATCGACGGCGTCGGCCCCACCATCGCCAAGGCCGTCAAGGACTGGTTCGCCGTCGATTGGCACCGCGGGATCGTCGAGCGCTGGCGGGCCGCGGGGGTGCGGATGCGCGACGAGCAGCCGGACCCGTCCGAGCGGCCCGCCCCGACGCTGGAGGGCGCCTCGGTGGTCATCACCGGTTCGATCGCCGGCTACACCCGCGAGGGCGCGGCGGCGGCCGTCAAGGCCCGCGGCGGGAAGGTCACTTCGTCGGTCTCCAAGAAGACCAGCGCGGTCGTCGCCGGCGACAAGCCCGGCTCGAAGTACGACAAGGCCGTCTCGCTCGGCGTGCGGATCGTCCCGGGCGAGCGGTTCGAAGGATTCCTCGCCGAAGGACTCGGCGAAGGTGTCGAGTCCGAAGCCGAATGATCACAAATCGATAACGATCCGTATTCGGATGCGGGGGTCGGTTCGTTAGAACAGGGCAGAGTCATTGCGTGGAACCGCCTCATGCCGCTACAACGGGTCATTTCGACTCGCCCGAGGCGGCCGGCAGGCGTGTGCCCGCGCCCGGCGACACGAGCGGTAAAGAGGGGATAACGGTTTCTGTAATGGGCATGTCGCACCTGGTCACAACTGTGCCGGATGCTTCGCCAGCATTGTCTGGAAGCGAAATTCGCGATATGACAGATGAGTCGGTCACGACTGATCAGCGGTGATTCTGGCGCGTCACCCTGACGGCCGTGGCAGTGGGAGGAGCGATATGGCCACGACGCTCATGCGCAACACTGCGCCTCGAGAGCATCCGGGCCGGTTTTACGGCTTCATGGCCGCGGTCGCGGCGTGCACTGTCGTCGGTGCCGCCGCCGTGACCGCCTTCGGGGGCATGCCCGAGGGCGGCTGGCTCAATG
Organism: Glycomyces tarimensis; assembly: GCF_054776215.1. NCBI lineage: Bacteria > Bacillati > Actinomycetota > Actinomycetes > Glycomycetales > Glycomycetaceae > Glycomyces > Glycomyces tarimensis. The sequence goes on along the minus strand of NZ_BAAHCB010000017.1, from coordinate 76,312 downwards.
TGCCCTTCGCCTTCTGGCTGACCGCGGGCCTGGCGTTCATCGCCGAGTTCCGCCCCAATCGCTGGGGCGGCATCTGGATGTCGCCGATCGCCTCCATCTATCTCGTCTACGTCCTGGCGACCATGGTCACATGGGGTTTCCTGCCGGCGCTGATCGTCCAATCGGGCTCGATCGCGCTGCTGTCCGCGCAGATCAAGTCCTCGGCCTGGCGCATGATCTTCAACGTCTCGCAGCAGGGCGCTGCGCTGTGCGTCGCCTGGCTGGTGTGGAACACGCTCTCCGGCGGGGCCGTCTGGAGCGGCACCGGGACGCAGCTGCTCGCCATCTTCGCGGCCGGGACCTTCTGGACGGTGACCAGCATCAGCCTGGTGGCGCTGCGAACGCAGCTGCGCATGGGCGGCACCTGGCGCGAGTACGCCGGGCAGTGGTTCAAGAGCGAGTGGGCGCTGCGCGCCACGCAGGTCGCGATCGCCCCGATCCTGGCCACCGCCGCCATGTCCTCCTGGTGGCTCGTGGCCGCCTCGGCCATCCCGATCTTCAGCGTCTACCGCATCCTCCAGACGGCCGCGGCGCGCGAGAAGGAGGCCGAGCGCGACCCTCTGACGGGCCTGCTCAACCGCAAGGGCTTCGAACAGGCCGTCGAGGCCAAGGTCGTCGACGCGAGAGAGACGGACACCGCCGTGACCGTCATGATCCTCGACCTCGACCGCTTCGCCGACATCAACTCGGCGCTCGGACACGACGTCGGTGACCAGGTCCTGCTCGAGCTCGCCGAACGCTTCCTGGCGGATAAGCCTCCCGGCAAGCGGATCGCGCGGCTCGGCGGCGACGAGTTCGGCTTCGTGTGGAGCGAGCTCGACGGCATGAGCGACCCGCTCGAATGCGCCCGCGAGATCCGCGCCAGGCTCGACCGGGCGATCGTCATCAACGACGTCTCCATCGAGATCGACGGCTCGGTCGGCATCGCCGTCTTCCCCGACGACGGCGCCGACTTCCAGACCCTGTTCCGCCACGCCGACATCGCCATGTCCGAGTCAAAGCACCGGGCCGCGAGCTTCACGCGCTATGCCCCCGAATTCGACCACCACTCGCCCGAGCGGCTCAAGCTCCTCGGCGATCTGCGCCGAGCGCTCGACCACCCCGACGCGCCGGGTGTCAACCTCTACTACCAGCCGCAGGTGGCCCTGTCGACCGGCGAGGTGATCGGCGCGGAGGCGCTGCTGCGCTACCACCACCCCGAACGGGGCATGGTCAACCCCGCCGAGATCATCGCGACCGCCGAGCACTCCTCGGTGATGCGGATGCTCACCGAACGGGTCGTCGACATCGCGTTGCACCAGCTGCGGTGCTGGAACGACGCCGGCTACCGGCTGCGGATGGCCGTGAACGTGAGCGTTCGCGACCTCCAGTCCCCGGAGTTCACCGACTACGTGACCGAGCGGATGGGCGCCTACGGCGTCGATCCGTCCCGTCTCCAGCTCGAGATCACCGAAAGCGCCCTCATGGCCGACCCCAGACGCGTGGTCGACAACGTCCAGCGGCTCTCCGACCTGGGTCTGGGCATCAGCCTCGACGACTTCGGGACCGGTTTCTCGTCCATGCAGCACCTGCGGCGCCTGCCAGTCACGGAGATCAAGATCGACAAGATGTTCGTCACCAGCCTGGTCGATGACTGCGACAACGCCGCGATCGTCTCCTCCACGATCGACCTGGGCCGCGCGCTCGACGTCGCCGTCGTCGCCGAAGGCGTCGAGGACGAGAAGGTCCGCGAACAACTCGAAGACTGGGGCTGCCACGCCGCCCAGGGCTGGCACTTCGCCAAGCCGATGAGCGCCGACGACTTCGACCGCTGGCTCGTCCAGCACCGGCCCGGGCGCTGAGGCATGCCCTGGGCCGCCGAGGAATCGGAATTCCGCCTGTTCGAAGCCCCGACAACAACGCGGAGAGCGCTCGGATCGTCGTACCCGTGTGGAATCGTAGTGCCATGAACGACGTGCTCAATGCCTTCGAGCCGCACCGCCGCGAGCTGTGCGCCTACGCCTACAGGATGCTCGGCTCCTCGTTCGAGGCCGAGGACGCCGTCCAGGAGACGTTCACGCGAGCCTGGAACTCCTACGACAAGTTCGAGGGCCGCTCCAGCCTGCGCTCGTGGCTGTACAAGATCGCCACCAACGTGTGCCTGGACATGCTCAAGGGCCCGCAGCGGCGCGCCCGCCCCATGGAGCTCGCACCCGCCTCCGATGCCGGCACGCCCCTGCCCGCACCGGAACCGGACTACGTGTGGATCGAGCCGATCCCCGACTCCATGGCCTTCGGCGCCGACCCCGCCGAGTACGCCGCCGCGAAGGACTCCCTGCGCCTGGCGTTCGTCGCCGCCGTCCAGCACCTGCCCGCGAAGCAGCGCGCCGTGATGCTCATGCGCGAGGTCCTGCGGTTCTCCGCGGCCGAGACCGCCGATGCCCTCCAGCTCAGCCCCGCCTCGGTCAACAGCGCCCTCCAACGTGCCCGCGCCACCATGGAGCAGCTCCAGCCCTCGCCGACCGACGACTACGCGATCGACGACGCCGAGGTCAAACGCCTCGTCGACGACTACGTGAGGGCGTTCGAGGCCTACGACATGCAGGCCCTCACCTCGCTGCTCCACCAGGACGTGGCCCTGTCCATGCCGCCGTTCCCGCTGTGGGTCCAAGGCCCCGACTCGGTCGCCGAGTTCATGCTCGGCACCGGCAGCGCCTGCCGCGATTCCCGGCTCGTCCCGCTCGCCGCCAACGGCCTGCCCGCGTTCGGGCACTACAAGCCCTCCGGCGAGCCGGGCGTATGGGACCCGTGGTCGATCACCGTCCTGGAGATCGAGGGCGACCGCATCACCGGCCTGAACTACTTCCTCGACACCACCCGCCTGTTCCCGCTGTTCGGCCTGCCCGCCGAACTGCGTGAAGGCGAGCTGCTGTAACACGCAGCGGCCGCCCCGAGCGAGGCGGCCGTCCGTCCTGGGGTTCGTGCGCGTGTCCTACGCGGCGCCGGGGTAGTCCATCCAGAACGGCTCCCACTGGTGGCCGTCCGGGTCCAAGAACGTGCGCCCGTGCATGCCCACCTCCGCCTCCTGCGCCCGCTTCTCCTCGTTGACCTCCTCGGTCCCGCCGGCCTTGACGGCGGCCTCGGTCAGATCGTCCACCGCCGCGGCGCTGTCCAGCGACAGCGCGTACGCGGCCCCCGTCGCCCCGGTCGTCTCGGCGATCGGCCGCTTCGTGAACGTCTTGAAGAACTCCCTGGTGAGCAGCATCAGACAGATGTTGTCGTCGATGACGACGCAGGCGGCATTCGCGTCGGTGAAGTCCTGATTGATCGACCATCCCAACGACTCGTAGAACTCCATGGAACGGTCCAGGTCCGAGACGGGGACGTTCACGAAGATCATCTTGCTGCCCATGGCCGGGCTCCTTTCGGCATGCGGTCGCTTCACCAGTACCGACGAGACCCGTTCCGCGGATTCATCGTTCGCGCGGCGACGTTCGCCACCCGACCGCCCGTCGACCGCTCACCGACCGCTCATCGCAGGCCCATCGCAAGAACCGCACGTCCAGCGACGCGCGTCACACCACTACTTCTCAACGCGCCGACGCGGTCCTAAGTTCCTTGGTATTGCACGTCACCGTGTCGTCATGCCCCAGTCATGAGCACGACACGGCAACCCCTTCAAGGAGGAAGGCCCGATGGCCACCACCCCGATGCGCGACGGCCCCCCGCCCGCCGTCACCGATGAAGCACTCGCCGCCATGCACGACGACCCCCGCTTCGTCGACCTCAAACGACGCCTGTTCAGGTTCATCGTGCCCGCCACCATCGCGTTCCTCGCCTGGTACCTGCTCTACGTGATCCTCTCCGGATACGCCCGCGACTTCATGGGCACCGTCCTGTTCGGCAACATCAACATCGCGCTGGTGTTCGGCCTCCTCCAGTTCGCGTCCACCTTCGGCATCGCCTGGGCCTATTCCCGCTACACCGCACGCGAATACGACCCCAAGGCCGCAGCACTCCACGACGAACTCCACTACGGGGAGGAAGACGAATGAACCTCCTCGCACAGCAGACCGAAACCGGCCGCACCCTGACCTTCGTGCTCTTCCTCGTGATGGTCGCGGCCACCATCGCCATCACCATCTGGGCCAGGAACCACACCCGCGACGCCACCGACTTCCACTCCGGCGGACGCGGCTTCAAACCGTGGCAGAACGGCTTCGCGATCGCCTCCGACTACATGTCGGCCGCCTCCTTCCTCGGCATCGCCGGCATCATCGCGCTGTCCGGCTACGACGGCTTCCTCTACTCCATCGGATTCCTCGTCGCCTGGCTCGTCGCCCTCATGCTCGTCGCCGAACTCCTGCGCAACTCCGGCCGGTTCACCATGGCCGACGTCCTCTCCTTCCGGATGCGCCAACGCCCGGTCCGCACCGCCGCCGCCGTCTCCACCATGACGGTCTCGATCTTCTACCTGCTCGCCCAGATGGTCGGGGCCGGCGCGCTCATCGCACTCCTCCTCGGCATCAGGGAAGGCGAGACCTTCCTCGGCATGAGCGCCGAAGTCGCCTCCAATATGGGCATCGTCCTGGTCGGCCTGCTCATGATCGTCTACGTCGCACTCGGCGGCATGAAGGGCACCACCTGGGTCCAGATCGTCCAGGCCTGCGTCCTCCTCGGCGGCGCCGCGCTCCTCGCGCTCCTCGTCCTCACCGAATACGGCTTCAACGTCTCCAACCTCCTCGGCGACGCCGCCGAAGCCTCCGGGATCGGAGTCGGATTCCTCGAACCGGGACAGCGCTACGGCGTTGAAGTCCCGGGCGACGCGACACAGACGATGTGGAACAAGCTCGACCTCATCAGCCTCGGACTCGCGCTCGTCCTCGGCACCGCTGGCCTGCCCCACATCCTCATCCGCTTCTACACCGTCCCCGACGCCAAATCCGCCCGCAGGTCGGTCAACTGGGGCATCGGCCTCATCGGCTCGTTCTACCTGCTCACCCTGGTGCTCGGCTTCGGCGCCGCCGCCATGGTCGGCGCCCAGGCGATCACGGCCCAGAACCCGGCGGGGAACACGGCCGCGCCGCAGCTGGCCCAAGCGGTCGGCGACAGCGTCGGCGGCTCCACCATCGGCGCCGTCATGCTCGCGATCATCGCCTCCGCGGCGTTCGCGGCGATCCTCTCGACCGTCGCCGGCCTGGTGATCGCGTCCTCCTCCTCGCTCGCCCACGACCTGTACAACAGCGTCATCAGGCGCGGCACCGCCACCGACCGCGAGGAAGTCGTCGTCGCCAAGATCGCCGCGATCGGCGTCGGCATCGTCGCCATCGTCCTGGCCATCTACGCGCAAAGCCTCAACGTGGCCTTCCTGGTCGCGCTGGCCTTCGCCATCGCCGCCTCGGCGAACCTGCCCACGCTGCTGCTGAGCCTGTTCTGGAAGCGGTTCAACACCGCCGGAGCGGTAGCGGGCATCTACGGCGGCCTCATCGCCGCCGTGGGACTGGTGATCTTCTCGCCGGTCTTCTCCAGCACTCCCAATTCGCTGCTCGGCGAAGGGGTCGACATCGCCTGGTTCCCGATGTCGAACCCCGGCTTGGTGTCCATTCCGCTGGGGCTCATCTGCGCCGTGGTCGGCACGTGGATGTCCTCCGAATCGAGGCCGGACCGGTTCGCGACCCTCCAGGTGAGGGCCCTGACCGGCGCAGGCTCGGAGCGGTTTGTCAAACACTGAGCCCATCCAGGCGGGGAGGGCCAACCCTCGGCCCTCCCCGCACTTGTGTGTGCCCCAAGTTACAGTTGGCGAGTGATCGCCCGATCCCCTCACCAGCAGCTGCGCCGCCGCGGCTCCAACGCGGCGACACTCGCCGCGCTGCGACTCTCGCGGCAGGTCGGTGAGGCCCTCGCCGACGGGCTCGCCGGCAAACGCGCCGGCGAGGCCACCCGCCGCCTCGCCCGACTCCTCGGCGCCGACGCCGTCGCCCTCGCCGACTGCGACCGCGTCCTCACCGCGTGGGGCCGCCTCGACCCCGCCGCCACCTCCCAGATCCTCGCCGAGACGCTCGACGAACTCGAGACCGTCACCGATCCGCCCCTGCGAGCCGCGCCCCTCATCGTCTCCGGCGACCTCGCCGGGGCCCTCATCGTCGTCGGCGACGTCACCGACGCCGAACTTGCCGAGGCCGCCCACCTCGTCGCCACGGCCCTCGACCACGCCGACCTCGACCGCGCGCGCGAACGCATCGCCGCCGCCGACCTGCGCACGCTCCGCGCCCAGATCTCGCCCCATTTCATGCACAACGCCCTCGCCGCCATCTCCGCTCACACCCGCACCGACCCCGAACGCGCGCGCGAACTGCTCACGGACTTCTCCGACTACCTGCGCTACTCCTTCGCCGCCACCGGCGACTACGCCACCGTCGCCGACGAACTCCAAGCGGTCCAGACCTACCTCGAACTCCAGCGCGCCCGCTTCGACGACCGACTCGACATCACCGTCCAAATAGCGCCAGAAGTGCTCCCGGTCGCCATCCCCTTCCTCGTCGTGCAACCCATCGTCGAGAACGCCTTCCGCCACGGCTTCGAATCCAAGCCCGGCGTCGGGCACATCGCCGTCCGCGGCTTCTCCGAAGGTCCCCTGTGCGTCATCGAAGTCGAAGACGACGGCGCCGGCATGGACCCCGACCACGCCAAAGCCGTCCTCACCGGCAGCGAACAAGGCACCGGCGGCATCGGTCTGGCCAACGTCGACCGGCGCCTCAGGGCCGTCTACGGCCCCGAATACGGCCTCCTGCTCGACACCGCCCCCGGAGCCGGCACCAAGGCCACCGTCCGCATACCCCGCTACGCCCGAGGAGTCCTCGCCCAATGAAGCGCCTCCGCGTCCTCGTCGTCGAAGACGAGCCCTCCACCCGCACCGAACTCGCCGGCCGGCTCGCCGAGCACCCCAGCGTCGGCGACGTCGTCTGCGCTGACGGCGGCGACGAAGCGGTCCGCCTCCTCGGCTCGGGCACCTTCGACGCGGCCTTCCTCGACATCGCCATGCCCGGCATCAACGGCATGGACGTCGCCCGCATCCTCACCCGACTCTCCGAACCGCCCGCCATCGTCTTCGTCACCGCCTACGACAACCACGCCGTAGAGGCCTTCGGACTCGGCGCCGTCGACTACCTCCTCAAGCCCTTCCGCTCCGAACGCCTCGCCGAGGCCGTCGCCCGCATCGACCACCACCGCAGCGGACCCAACGCAGCGGGAGAGAAGGCCGACGACCTCGCCGTCGTCCAAGTCGAACTCGCCGGACGCACCGTCTTCATCCGCCGCGACGACATCGCCTACGCCGAAGCCCACGGCGACTACGTCCGGCTCCGCTCGGGGCGCGACTCGCACCTCCTGCGCCAGTCCCTCACCTACCTCGAACAGGTCTGGGACGCGGCCGGATTCGTCCGCGCCCACCGCTCCTACCTCGTCAACCTCGCCGCCGTCACCGAACTGCGCGTCACCTCCACCGCCGGGCTCGTCGCCGTGACCGACTCCGGCGAAGTGCCCGTCAGCCGCCGCCACTCCCGCCTCCTGCGTGAACGACTCCTCGAAGCCGCCCGCAGCAAGGACAGGAGCCGCCCATGACGCGCACGCCCGTCGCCGCTCCGCGCCGCCTCGCCCCCGCCCGGAGTCAACTCCGATGAATCAGCGGATCCGAGTCACCAGCCCCCAGACCCGCCTCGCCCTGCGACGACGGACCGACGCGATGCGGCGCGGCAGCCACCTGTCCGGCCGCCCGCCCCTCGCCTCCACCGCGATCGACATGGAGGCCGCCGAACGCGCCCTGCGCCGCCAGCGCCGCCTCGCCGCGCGCACCGCCGCCTCCCTGGGCCTCGCGCTCGCGGCCCTCCTCATCGCCGCCGCCCTCATCACCGGATCCGTCGGCTGGCTCGTCCTGTTCTTCGCGCCCTACCCGCTCCTGCTGGCCCTCGCGGCGATCCACGTGCGCCGCGCCGAACGCATCGAGGCGGACTCCTGATGCTCGGCCTGGCCTCCATCAGCCTGGTCCTCGTCGCGAGCGTCATCATCGGCGTCTGGGGCGTCAAGGCGGCACGGTCCACACCTGACTTCCTCGTCGCCTCCCGGCGCATCGTGCCCGGCTGGAACGCCATGGCCATCGCCGGCGAATACGTCTCCGCCGCCTCCGTCCTCGGTCTCGCGGGGCTCCTGGTCAAGAACGGCGTCGGCGCCATGTGGTACGCCGTCGGATTCACCGCCGGGTACGTCCTCGTCGCCGCTCTCGTCGCCGGCCCCATGCGCCGCAGCGGCGCCTACACCGTCCCCGACTTCGCCGAATACCGCCTCGGGTCGCCGCGCATCAGGCGCATGTGCGGCCTCGTCGTCCTGGTCATCATGCTGCTGTACCTCATCCCGCAGTTCAAGGCCGCCGGCGTCGTCCTCGAACTGGTCAGCGGCATCCCCTACTGGGTCGGCGTCGTCGGCTCCGGCCTCGTGGTCGCCTCGACCATCGCCGTCGGCGGCATGCGATCGGCCACCTACGTCCAGGCCTTCCACTACATGCTCAAACTCGTCTTCATCGCCGTGCCCGCGCTCTTCCTGATCTTCCTGGCCGGGCCCGAGCGGCGCGAGGCCGCGATCAACCCCGTAGACGTCGACGCCGAATGGATGCGCCCCCTGCTCGACCTCGACGGCTCCGGCCATCCCGTCCTCGCCACCGTCTCCGTCCTCGTCGCCACCACACTGGGCGCCATGGGGCTCCCGCACGTCGTCATGCGCTTCCACACCGTCGCCGGCGCGCGCGCCGCCCGCCGCGTCGCGGTCAGCGTCATCGTCCTCCTCGGGGTCTTCTACCTCTTCCCGGTCGTCTACGGACTCCTCGGCCGCGTCGTCGCCTCCGACCACGAAGAGACCGACGTGATCACCGTCCTGGTGCCCAGCCTGATCGCTCCCGGCACCGTCGGCGCCGTCCTCACGGCCCTGGTCGCGGCCGGCGCCTTCGCGGCGTTCCTGTCCACCTCCTCCGGTCTCCTGCTCGCCCTCGCCGGCGGGCTCTCACACGACCTGTTCGGCGGCTCCCTGCCCCGGTTGCGGCTGGGCGTCGCCGTGGGCACCGGCCTGGCCGTCACGCTCGCGCTGCCGGCCGCCGGCGTCGACATCAACGTCCTCGTCGGCTGGGCCTTCGCCGTCGCGGCCTCCACGTTCTGCCCGCTGCTGACCCTCGGCATCTGGTGGCGCGGCCTCACCGCGACCGGCGCGACCGTGGGCCTCCTCATCGGCGCCGGCTCCTCCACCGGCGCCGCCCTGACGTCGGTCTTCCTCGACGTGGAGCCGGGGGTCGCCTCGATCCTGCTCTCCCAGCCGGCGCTGTGGACGGTCCCGCTGGCGTTCGCCGCGATGATCCTCGCCTCCCGGCCCGCCGCGATCCCCGAATGGGCCGAGGAGTCCGTCCTGCGCCTGCACCTGCCCGGCCGCTACAGCGGCGCATCCCAGCCGTCGGCCCGGCCCGGCGCGCGCGCCGCGCAAAAAACGATCGACGCCCACGGCAAGGCCGACTAGCCTGACCGCCATGTACGGAAGTCCAGGCGGGTGCGCGTTCTGCGCGTCCGCCGTATGCATCGTTCGGCTGCGCGCAGAGGCCTAGGCCCTGCGAGCGCACTGACTCCGATCCCCGGCGCATCCGACCGGGGGCTTCTCCGACGGCCGACGGCCGTCCCTCCGCTGCGTCCTCGGCATGGGCCTAGGCGAATCACGCGTTCCCGATTCGTCTACTCCACTCGGAGGACACCCATGTCCCGCAACCGCTCCATGCCGCATGCCCACTCCAATCGGAAGCGGCTCTCACAGAACTTCCTCGCCGACGCCGCCACGGCCCGTATGATCGTGCGCGCCTCCGGGATCACCCGAGACGACCTCGTCGTCGAAGTCGGGCCCGGCGACGGCATGCTCACCCGCGCGCTCGTGGACTCGGCACGGCTCGTCCTCGCCTACGAAAAGGACCGCCGCTACGCCGAACGCCTGCGCAGGCGCTACGCCGACGACCCCAGGATCCGGTGCGCACACGCCGACTTCCGCGATCTCCGCGCACCACGCGAGCCCTTCGCGCTGGTCGCCAACGTCCCCTACAGCATCACGACCGACATCCTGCGCTGGTGCCTGGCGGCACGCTCCCTGCACTCGGCCACTCTCGTCACGCAACGCGAGTTCGCCCGCAAGCACACCGGCGACTTCGGCCGCTGGAGCAGGCTCGCGATACTCAACTGGCCCCAGGCGGCCCTCGAACTGGGGCCGCGCATCGGGCGCGGCGAGTTCACTCCGGTGCCGCGCGTGGACTCGGCGGTGCTGCACGTCAGGAGGCGGGTGGAGCCGCTGCTGTCCAGGGACGCGATGGGGGAGTACCGGCGCCTGGTGGAGCTGGGGTTCTCGGGCGTGGGAGGCTCGCTCGCGGCTTCACTGAAGCGCGCCCGGCCGGCGCGAGCCGTGGCGCGGGCGTGCGCGCAGGCGGGCATTGGGCGAGACGAGCCGGTCGGGTTCGTGTCGCCGGAGCGCTGGATCGAGCTGTTCCGGGCCTTGGATTGAAGGCGGGGCGGTGCGACCGGACTCCGGGAGCCGGCCCCTCGAGCGCAGGAGCGGACCGGGTGGGGACCGGTCGCTGTTCCGGGTCGACGGTCGGCGACCCCGACGGGACGGTCGCGCACCCGGCCCGTGGACGGCTGTCGTCTCAGATGGGGGTCCTCGGCGTTGCGGGCACGCGATACGGTGAGGACGCCGTATCGACACCCCTTTGGGAGCAGCGATGACCGAGTCCATGTGGGTCGAGCTGATCCGCGTCCTGCCCACCTTCCTCTGGCTGGGCTTCGCCGTCGCCGCACTCGTGATCGCCCAACGGGTCCTCACTCGCGAGTCCCACAGGATGACGAGGGTGGAGACGCCCTTCGTCTCGGTCTCGCTCGCCCAGGAAGCCATGGAGCAGGCCCAGATCCGCGGCGCCGAGCACCCCGACGCCGCCCCGCAGCCCTCGCGCGAGTACCCCTCCGACCGACACCTCGCCCCCTCGGTGCCTCGCCCCCAGGCCCCGGTCTCCTGGGACGCCGAAGAGCGCACGGGAGGATGGGATTACGAACCGGCCCTGCCGCAGGGCAAGCCGACCGCACCCGTTCCCGCCCTCCACGGGACGCAGACGAGCACCGAGACCGCCGATCCCGAAACCGAAGTCGAAGAGTCCGACCAGGACACCGAGCCATCGGTCCCTTACGAGCCGCGCCCTCCGGAGACACCGCAGATCCCCTCCCAGCACGGCGGGCCGGGCAGCGCCCCCTATGGCCCGCACTCGGCCCCGCAGCCCGACTCGAAACCGAGCCTCCCCTCCAACGCGAGCTACTGGCCGCCCGCCTCGCCGCCCATCCGCACCGCTACGCCCGACGCTCAGCGCGAGCGCGGCCTCCGGGCCGCGACACGGCTCGCGCTCTCGACCGACCTGCTCCGGGGCGGCGCGATCATGTGGGTCGACGACCACCACGAGTGGAACGAGTCGCTGGTGCGCCTCTTCCGCACCGCGGGCATCAGGGTCGACACCGTGGCCACCACCGACGAGGCCATGCGCGCCATGTCCGTCGCGCCCTACGACCTCGTCGTCACCGACATGCGCCGCGACAACGAGTCCGCGGGGGACTCGGCGGGCATGGACCTGCTCGACCGGATGGTCCGCGACGGCATCCCCACGCCCGCGATCTTCTTCAGCAGCCATCCCAATGCGAGCGCGGCGATCCATCCCCGCGCCGTCACTGCCACCAACAGTCCCGAGGACCTCGTCAACTACGTCATCGACATCGTCGGGCACCGCCGCAACAAGGCCGGCGAGGGCAAACTCGTGCAGCTGCCCTGGACCCGCCGCTGACGACGCCGCCGCGAGCCGCTCGGGCACCGGGGCGGCCACGCGCTGCTCCCGCCAGTGCCGACCGCCCAGCAGGTGCGCACGGCCGCCGACGCCCTGCGCGTGCCGTCCGATCCCACGCGCCTCAAGCTCATGTGGGCGCTGCTCCAGGGCGAGGAGGGGCGAACAGGCGCTCTCGCACGCCGTCCACGCCACCGGACGGCCGAGAGCGAGGATCAGCCCCCGGAAACGTCCTGGAGTTAATCGCTTGCCAAGCGAGTGGGGGCTCGGCCGGGGGCACGTCACCCTGGTCACCCAGGAACACCACGTCTTCACCGCCACGCTGCGCGAGAACCTCGCCCTGGCCAAACGCGACAGCACCGACGAGGAACTGCGCGACGCGCTGGCGACCGTCGGCGCCGCCTGGGCCGACGACCTCGACGCCGGGCTCGGCGGCACCGCTCGCGAGCTCGACGCCGCCTCCGCCCAGCAGATCGCCTTGGCGCGCATCGTCCTCGCCGACCCGGACGTGGTCATCCTCGACGAGGCCACCGCCATGCTCGACCCGAGCGCCGCCCGCGACACCGAACGCGCGCTTGCCGCCGTCCTCGAAGGGCGCACTGTGATAGGGATCGCGCACCGGCTCCACACCGCCCACGACGCCGACCGCATCGCCGTCATCGAGGACGGCCGCGTCGCCGAGCCGGGCGGCCACGATGAGCTGCTCGCGCGCGACGGCTCCTACGCGCGACTGTGGCGCAGCTGGCACGGAACGGCGACCGGGAAGGAGACTTAATCGATTGCCCTATGTCGGAGGCTTACTTTACGGTCGACCAGTGAGGTTCCTCCGTGCTCCCGAACTCCCGCTCGAAGACCCCCAGTCGCCAGACGGCTCGCGGGGCGCCTCAGCGAACCCGGCTCCGACCACGCCGTGGAAGTACTTCGTCTGGCTCGCCACGCGCCGTAAAGGACTGGCGATCTCGGCGCTGTTCGCCTCCGCGATCGCCCTCGGCTCGCTGCCGGTCCTGCCGTACTTCCTGACCGGCGCCGTCGACTACGGCCTCGCCCAGCGCGACTGGGGCAGCCTCGCCGCCTGGTGCGCCGCACTGGTCCTCGCCGGCTTCGCCACCGCGGCCGCCATCGTCTGGTCGCACCGCCTCACCGTCTACTGGCGCATGGACGCCGCCTACCGCACCCTCCAGCTCGCCACCGTCAAGGTCAACCGGCTCGGCGACGACCTGCGCCGCAAGGTCACCACCGGCGAGGTCGTCTCGGTCGGCGCCACCGACATCCGCCGCATCGCCGAAGGCGTCGACTCGCTGTCCCCGCTCGTGGGCTGCCTCGTCGGCCTCGTGGCCGTCGGCATCCTGCTGTTCAACACCTCGGTCTCCTTGGGCCTGACGATCTTCGCCGGAGTCTTCGCCGTCGGCATCATCACCGGGCCCGTCCTCACCCGCCTCCAGGCGCGCCAAGAGACCTACCGCGACCGCATCGGCGACATCACCGACCGCGCCTCCGACATCGTCTCCGGGCTCCGCGTCCTGCGCGGCATCGGCGGCGAGCACCGCTTCAGCGCGTCCTACCGGCGCGACTCCGAACAACTGCGCAAGGCCGGCTACAAGGTCGCCGGGCCCATCGCCTGGCTCAACGCCCTCGGCGAGGGCACCCCGGCGATCCTCCTCGGCGTCGTCGTCTGGATCTCCGGACGCCTCGTCGCCTCCGGCGACATCAGCCCCGGCCAAATGGTCTCCGCCTTCGGCTACACCGGGGCGCTCCTGCTGCCCGTCCACTGGCTCATCGGCGTCTCATACCGCATCATCGAGGCCCGCGTCGCGTCCGGCAAGGTCTGCAAGCTCCTCAACGTCCCGCTCCCCGCCCAGCCCGAGACGGCGCTCGCCGGCCCGGAGACCGGCGCCGACCTCCATGACCCCGAGTCCGGGCTCACCGTCGAAGGCGGTGAACTGCTCGCCGTCGCCTCGGCCGACGCCGACCGCATCGCCGACGTCTTCGACCGCCTCGGCGGCTACACCGACACCGAGGCCCGCTACGGCGACGTGCCCGTCGCCGGCATGGACCGCGACGAGCTGCGCCGGCGCGTCCTCGTCGCCGAACACGACGCCTACCTGTTCGCCGGCACCCTCGCCGAGGTCATCGCCGCCCGCGACGGCGCCGACCGGATCGAGAAGGCCATCGACGCCGCCTCGGCGGCCGACATCGTCGAGGCCCTGCCCGACGGCCTCGACACCGAGGTGGACAACCAGATCCGCACCCTCTCCGGCGGCCAGCGCCAACGCCTGCGCCTCGCCCGCGCCATCGCCGCCGACCCCGAGACGCTGCTGCTCCACGAGCCGACCTCCGCGGTCGACTCCCACACCGAGGCCCGCATCGTCGAACGCCTCGCCGCCGCCCGCTCCGGCAAGGCCACCGCCGTCGCCACCACCTCGCCGCTGTGGCTCGGCCGCGCCGACCGGGTCGCGTTCCTGCGCGACGGGAAAGTCGTCGCCGTCGGGACCCACCACGAGCTGAGCGATCAGCGCCCCGACTACCGCGCCCTCGTCTCCCGGGAGAACTCATGAGCACCCCGACCCCGGCCCGCACCGCACCCGCCCCGACCGACGGACAACTGCCCGTCGCCGGGCCGAAGGACGTCCGCCGCGCCTTCTTCCGGCTGCTGCTCTCCGAGAAGCGCCGCGTCGCCGTCGCCATCTCCCTCCACGTCGCCGGCGCCGGCGCCGAGGTGGCGGCGCCCCTGCTGCTCGGCGAGATCATCGACGACCTCGGCGCCGGCGGCTCCGCCGCGGGCGTCGACCGGCTCGCGCTCGGCATCGGCGCCGCCGTGATCGCCCTCGTCGTCTTCACCTGGGCGGGCACCTACGTCTCCCACCGCCTGGGGGAGCGACTCTCGGCGCGCATGCGCGAGCAGTTCGTCGACCGGTGCCTGCGCCTGCCCATGCCCGTGGTCGAACAGGCCGGCTCCGGCGACCTCATGACCCGCTCCTCGGCCGACGTGCCCGAGGTCGGCGGTCTGTTCCGCGACGGCGTCCCGCAGATCACCGTCTCCCTGCTCAAAGTCCTCGTCTACTTCGGCGCGATGATGTGGGTCCACCCGCTGCTCGGCCTGTGCATGCTCGTGGTCGTCCCGCCGATCACCATCGGCACCCGCTGGTACCTCAGGCGCGCCCGCCGCGGCTATCTGTGGGAGCGCGAGGCCGAGTCGAAGATCGGCGACACCATCGGCGCCTCCGCCGACGGCGCCCGCACCACCGAGGCCTATCGGCTCGCCGGCCAGCGCCGCCGCGCCGGAGACGAGACCGTCGCCGGACACTGGCAGGCCAGCCGGTACACCCTGTTCCTGCGCAGCGTCTTCTTCCCGTTCCTCGACGGCTCGTACGCGCTGCCCACCGCCGCGGTCCTGCTCGTCGGCGGCGCCTTCTACTTCGAAGGCTCGGTCACCATCGGCATGGTCGCCAGTTGCGCCGTGCTCACCCGCCAGATCATGTTCCCCATCGACAACCTCCTGATGTGGGTCGAGCGCATCCAGCGCGGCTTCGCGGCGCTGGCCCGCGTCGAAGGCGTCGCCGAGGCCGAGGACGCCGGCTCTGGCGCCACCGACCGGCGGCCCGTCGACGGCACGGTCACGCTGCACGACGTCCGCTACGCCTACCCGACCGGCAGCGACGTCCTCCACGGCGTGAGCCTCACCGTCCCGGCCGGTCAGCGCCTCGCCGTCGTCGGGCCCTCCGGGGCCGGCAAGTCGACGCTGGCACGCCTGATCTCCGGGGCGGACGTCCCGCGCGAAGGCGAGGTCGCCATCGGCGGCGTCAATGTCGCGGCGCTCCCGCTCGACGAGCGGCGCAAGCGCGTCACCCTGGTCACCCAGGAGCACCACGTGTTCACCGCGACCTTGCGCGACAACCTGATCCTCGCCAAGGCCGACGCGGCCGACGCCGAACTGGAGTCGGCGCTGGCGTCGGTCGGGGCGGACTGGGCGTTCGACCTGCCCGATGGGCTCGACACGCAACTGGGCGGCACCGCACGGGAGCTCGACGCGGCCTCGGCGCAGCAGATCGCGTTGGCCCGCATCATCTTGGCCAACCCGGACGTGGTCATCCTCGATGAGGCCACGGCGATGCTCGACCCGCGCGCCGCGCGCGACACCGAGCGCGCGCTCGGCGCGGTCCTGGAGGACCGCACCGTCATCGCGATCGCGCACCGGCTCCAGACCGCCCACGACGCCGACCGGATCGCCGTCATCGAGCGGGGCGTGGTCGCCGAGCTGGGCAGCCACGACGAGCTCATCGCCCGTGACGGGCACTACGCCGATCTTTGGAGGGCCTGGCATGGCGAGCGTGCGAGCCATAAATCGGCTCGGCATGGCGAGCGTGCGAGCCATACATTGGCGCGGGATGGCGAGATTGCGAGCCATGAGTCGGCTCGGGACGGTGAGCGAGTCGCTCCTGGGCTCGCTCCGGATGCCGGCGTCGCGTCTTCTGGCTGACACGAAATCGGGCCCCAG
>NZ_BAAHCB010000017.1:55919-59884 GCF_054776215.1 Glycomyces tarimensis | reverse complement strand
CCGGGGCCCGTCACTGACTCGAGAACACCACCACAAGTCGGAACACCCACCGACTCGTTATTAGCAAGGAAACAGAAAGGAAACCAGGAAACCCGTTCCGAGCCAGTGACAGCAATCATAGCCCACGTTCGGGCCGTTTTGAAGGGGCCACGGCTCTCCGATCGCTCCTGCGCTCTTTTCCCTGGTCACATCCCACCTGCGGCGAAGGTCGGCGTCTTCGAGCGACACCGCCGGGGCCTTGGCGTGCAAGCCGATCCGCAGGAAGCGCTCTCTGGTCGAACATGCGGAGCAGTTGCGTACCGACCGGTAACAATTTCGCAACATCGCTCGCCTCCGGCGTGGTCGCGACGGCGGCCGTCCTGGGCGAAGCGCCGCCGACCTCGGTGTGCGCCGCGGAGGCTGGCCAGAAGCGCCTCCGACCGCCGCCGCGCGCCGCCGCCGACGCATCGGCCTGCTCGACGGCTGAGCGACCGGCCCGGCCGGAGGAGAGGCCCGGCCGCGCCGCCCACGACCGAGACACGCCCCATTCCCACGACAGGGCCGAGTCGCGCCCCCGCGGCCCACGACCTAGACTCGATAGGTCTTCCCGCAGCTAGTAACCGTTAGGAAACACCTGTCGTGAGTACGATTTCACGCGAGGAAGTCGCGCACTTGGCGCGGCTGGCCCGCCTCGAAGTCACCGATGACGAACTCGACGCCTTCGCCGGGCAGCTCGACGTCATCCTCGAATCGATGAAGACCCTCGGCGAGGTCGACACCGAAGGCGTCCAGCCGACCTCGCACGCGGTGCCCCTGGTGAACGTGTTCCGGGAAGACCAGCCCCAGCCATCGCTGCCCCGCGACGCCGCGCTCGCCGGCGGACCCGACACCGCCGAGGGCCGCTTCCGCGTTCCGCGCATCCTGGACGAGGAGGCCTGAGCCATGGGCGAACGCACCATCGACCAGACCGCCGCGCACCTCGCCGAGGCCATCCGCGAGGGCCGCACCAGCGCCTACGCGGTCACCGAGGCCTTCCTCGACCGCATCGACGCCGTCGACGGCACCGTCAAGGCATTCCTGCACGTCGACCGCGAAGGCGCCCTCGCCACCGCGGCCGAAGTCGACGCCGCCGTCGCCGCCGGAAAGGAGCTCGGCCCGCTCGCCGGCGTGCCGATCGCGATCAAGGACGTCGTCGTCACCAAGGACATGCCGACCACCGCGGCCTCCAAGATCCTCGAAGGCTGGATCCCGCCCTACGACGCCACCATCGTCGAGCGCATCAAGGCCGCGAAGATGCCGATCCTCGGCAAGACCAACCTCGACGAGTTCGCCATGGGCTCCTCCACCGAGTACTCGGCCTACCGGCAGACCGCGAACCCGTGGGACACCGCGCGCATCCCCGGCGGCTCCGGCGGCGGCTCCGCGGCCGCCGTCGCCGCCAAGATGGCGCCGCTGGCCATCGGCACCGACACCGGCGGCTCGATCCGCCAGCCCGGCGCCGTCACCGGCACCTTCGGCGCCAAGCCCACCTACGGGTCCAACTCCCGCTTCGGCCTCATCGCCTTCTCGTCCTCCCTGGACACCCCCGGGCCCGTGGCCCGCAACGCCCTCGACGCCGCGCTGCTCCACGAGGTCATCTCCGGGCACGACCCGCGTGACTCGACCACCATCGACGCGCCCGTCCCGCCCGTCGTCGAGGCCGCCCGCTCCGGCGCCACCGGCGACCTCTCGGGCGTCAAGCTCGGCGTCGTCAAGGAGTTCGCCGAAGGCACCGACGCCGCCGAGCCCGGCGTCGTCGAGGCCTACCGGGCCGGGGTCGACCAGCTCGTCAAACTCGGTGCCGAGATCGTCGAGGTCTCCTGCCCGTCGTTCACCTACGCCCTGCCGACGTACTACCTCATCGCGCCCAGCGAGGCGAGCTCCAACCTCGCCCGCTACGACGGGGTCCGCTACGGTCTGCGCACCGGCGACGACGGCCGCCACAGCCTCGAAGAGGTCATGAGCCTCACCCGCGAGGCCGGTTTCGGCCCGGAGGTCAAGCGCCGCATCATCCTCGGCACCTATGCGCTCAGCGCCGGCTACGTCGACCAGTTCTACGGCCAGGCGCAGAAGGTCCGCACGCTCATCAAGCGGGACTTCGAGGCCGCGTTCGCCTCCGTCGACGCCATCATCAGCCCCACCACGCCGTTCATCGCCTTCAAGTTCGGCGAGCGCACCGGCGACCCGTACCAGATGTACCTCGCCGACCTCTACACCATTCCGACGAACCTCTACGGCGGACCGGGCGTGTCCGTCCCCGTCGGGCTCTCCGAGGGCATGCCCGTCGGCCTTCAGGTCATGGGGCCGGTCATGGGCGACGACATCACCTACCGCGTCGCATCGGCCCTGGAGTCCACGCAGGGACCCCTGCTGGCCGACACCGCGCCCGAGATCGACGCAAAGCTACGCTTCACTGCGTTCAGCGAGGATGGGAAGTAGCGCAGATGACGAAACTCAACACCTACGAAGCCGCCGTCGCCGCCTACGAGCCCGTACTCGGCCTCGAGACGCACATCGAGCTGGACACCGCCACCAAGATGTTCTGCGGCTGCTCCACCACCTTCGGCGGCGAGCCGAACACGCAGGTCTGTCCCGTGTGCCTGGCCCTGCCGGGTGCGCTGCCGGTGGCCAACAAGGCCGCCGTCGAGGCCACCATCAAGATCGGCCTGGCACTGAACTGCCGCATCGCCGAGTGGACCCGCTTCGCCCGGAAGAACTACTTCTACCCGGACATGCCGAAGAACTTCCAGACCAGCCAGTACGAGGAGCCGCTCTGCGAGGAGGGCTACGTCGACGTCGCCGTGGACGGCAAGTCCTACCGGGTCGAGATCGAACGCGTCCACCTCGAAGAGGACACCGGCAAGACCCTCCACGTCGGCGGCGCCACCGGCCGCATCCACGGCGCCACCGAGTCCCTCGTCGACTACAACCGCGCCGGGATCCCGCTGGTGGAGATCGTCACCAAGCCCGTGCCGGGCGCCGGCGCGCTGGCCCCCGAGGTCGCCCGCGCCTACGTCACCGAGCTGCGCGACATCGTCCGCTCACTCGGCGTCTCCGACGTCCGCATGGAGCAGGGCTCGCTGCGCTGCGACGTCAACCTCTCGCTCAACAAGGCGGGGGAGGAGTGGGGCACCCGCACCGAGACCAAGAACGTCAACTCGCTGCGCAGCGTCGAGCGCGCCGTCCGCTACGAGATCCGCCGCCAGTCGGCGCTGCTCGACGCCGGCGAGAAGATCCACCAGGAGACCCGCCACTTCCACGAGACGACCGGCGAGACGAGCCCTGGGCGCTCCAAAGAGGAGGCCACCGACTACCGGTACTTCCCCGAGCCCGACCTGGCCGTCATGGAGCCCTCGCGCGAGTGGGTCGAACAGCTGCGCTCCACCCTGCCTGAGCCGCCGCGCGAGCGCCGCGAGCGCCTCCAGGCCGAATGGGGCCTGGGGGACAAGGAGATGCAGTCGGTGGTCAACGCCGACGCGGTCGACCTCATCGCGGCCACCATCGCCGCGGGCGCCGGAGCCTCCGGCGCCGTCAAGTGGTGGCTCGGCGAACTCTCCAGGCGCGCCAACGAGACCGGCGCCGAACTCGGCTCCCTGGCCATCACCCCGGCGCAGGTCGCCGAGCTCCAGACCATGGTCGAGGACGGCCGGCTCAACGACAAGCTGGCCCGCCAGGTCATCGACGGCGTCCTCGCCGGCGAGGGCGCCCCCGCCGAAGTCGCCGCCGCCCGAGGCCTCGAAGTCGTCTCCGACACCGGCGCCCTCGAGCAGGCAGTCGACGAGGCGATCGAGGCCAACCCCGCTGTGGCCGAGAAGATCCGCGGCGGCAAGCACGCCGCCGCCGGCGCACTCATCGGCGCGGTCATGAAGGCCACCAAGGGGCAGGCCGACGCCGGGACGGTCCGCCAGATCATCCTCGACAAGCTGTCCTAGACGAACCGCGAAACG
>NZ_BAAHCB010000017.1:54209-55876 GCF_054776215.1 Glycomyces tarimensis | reverse complement strand
CCGTTCGTCATTCGTCGGTGTGAGCCGCGAGTCCCCGGTGCGGAGAATCGAGATGTCGTTCACTCAGGCTTGCTACGCTTGACCGCGCCAGTAGAGCCGATGCACGGCTCCCGAACTTTCGCCGCGGGCGTATGGCCGGAGGAGGTGAGTGCAAATGGGCGATGATTCCAGTCCTAGTCGAGATACCGACGCTTTGTCCCATTTTTTGTTCCACCGTGCTCCGCGTCCGGTCTGCAGTGAGGATCGCCTCCTGACCCTGTAGTCGCGGACCCAGAGCACGGCCGTCCTCTCGTGCTAGGAGGTGGCTCTGGTGTCGCATCAGACCGTCCAACCGATCTCCCTCGCGGCCATGGACTCGCTCGCCGCCCTCAGGGCCGAGCTCTCCGAGTCCTCGGCCATCGAACTCGCCGAAGAACTGCCGCGCATGGAACTCGCCGATCAGGCGGTCCGCTTCCGGCTGCTCCCCAAGGACCGCGCGCTGGCGGTGTTCGAAGAGCTCGACCCGTACCATCAGCAAGAACTGCTGGACGCGCTCAAGACCGAGACCGTCCGCGACCTGCTCGACTCCATGGAGGCCGACGACCGGGCCCGGCTGTTCGACGAGATGCCGGCGATGGTCGCCACGAGACTCCAGGCGCAGCTGAGCCCCGCCGAGCGGCGCTCGACCGCGCAGCTGCTCGGCTACGACGCCGACTCGGCCGGGCGCATCATGACGCCCGACTACGTCTCGCTGCGGGCCTCGATGAGCGCCGCCGCCGCCATCGAACGCATCCGGCACCTGCGCGAGCGACCGCGGCACCTCGACATCCTGCCGGTCACCGACGGGCACCGCAAGCTTCTCGGCACCGTCGCGCTTCCCGACCTCGTGGCCGCCGATCCCGACACGATCGTGCACGACCTCATGGCCGACGACCACCACATGGTGCGCACCGACACCGACCGGGAGGAGTCGGCACGGCTGGTCCAGGACGCCAACCTGGCCGCCCTGCCCGTCGTCGACCACGAGGACCGCCTCGTCGGGCTCATCACCTTCGACGACGCCATGGAGATCCTCGAGGCCGAGGACACCGAGGACGCCGCCCGGTCCGGCGGCGCCGAGCCGCTGGAGCGGCCGTACCTGTCGGCCGGGGTGTTCATGCTCGCCCGCAAGCGGGCGTTCTGGCTGCTGCTGCTCGGCGTCGCCGGCATCCTGACCGTCTCGGTCCTCAACTACTACGAGGCCGCGCTCGAGCAGGTCACCGTCCTGGCGGTGTTCATCTCGCTGCTGACCGGCGTGGGCGGCAACTCCGGTTCGCAGGCGTCGGCGGTGGTCATCCGTGCCATGGCCGTCGGCGAGATCCGATTCTCCGACACGGTCAGGATCGTCTGGCGCGAAGGCCGGGTCGGCTTCGTGCTCGGTGCGATGCTCGCGATCGTCGGGGGCCCCCTCGTCGGCTTCGTCTACGGGCCCGACATCGGGCTGATCATCGCGCTGACGCTGCTCGCGATCTGCACTTGGTCGACGTTCGTCGGCGCGTTCCTGCCCCTGATCGCCAAGAAGGTCGGCATCGACCCCGCGGTGATCTCGGCGCCGATGGTCTCGACGCTGTGCGACGCCACCGGTCTGGTCCTGTACTTCTCGATCGCCGCGGCGGTGCTCGGCCCGCTGATGTAGGGGAGCGGGGGGG
>NZ_BAAHCB010000017.1:31292-54178 GCF_054776215.1 Glycomyces tarimensis | reverse complement strand
CCCGCCGGGCCGGGCCGCTCTCAGTTCGTCGGTTCGGGCGAGGTCGGCTCGCCGTTCACGACCTCGCTCTCGTCGATCTCCTCGCCGGGCGGAATGACCGTGCGGTCCAAGGTGATGTCCGATTCGCCCAGGGCGCCCACCGAGATCGAGTCGTAGGCGGTGAGCTCCTTGGTGTCCGGGTCGAAGTACAGCACGTCCATGTCCATCCGCTTCGGCGTGTCGGAGCTGAAGGTCCGCAGCCCGGCCGCGCCGGTCGAGCCCTGGACCATGAGCATGGTGCCCTCGCCGAGGTCCTGGACGGCCCGCTCGTGGAGGTGTCCGGCCAGCACCAGTGGCACGGTGCCGATGAGCGGCACCGCCATCGGCGGCTCGTGCACCATCGCCAGGTCGGCACCGCCGGCGTCCTCGATGGCCTGCTGCAGCCGCTCGCCCGACTGGGTCAGCATCTGCTCGGCGTACTCGCTCGACGGCTGGTCGCCCTTGTCGGGGGTGAAGCGCGGATCGGCGACGCCGGCGAACCGCAGCCCGGCGATCTCCTGGACCTCGCCGTCGAGGATCACCACGTTCTCGTAGGCGGACAGGGCCGCGACCGTCGTCGCCGAATCGTGGTTGCCCTTGACGAACACGTACGGTGCGTCGATCTGCTGGACCCCGCGCGAGTAGATGTCGGCCTCCTGCTCCGAACCCCAGTCGTTCATGTCGCCGGTGTCGGCCACCGCGTCGATGTTGAACTGCTCGACCACCGACTGCATGACCGGCCAGGCCGAGGGGTTGAGGTGCAGGTCGGAGACGTGCAGGATCCGGATCGAGTTGTCGTCGATGCCCAGCTGCGGCATGTTCGTCGCCAGTGCGTAGAAGCCGGAGAGGTTCGTGACGAACTTCTGGAGGTTGGCGACGTACTCCTCGTAGTCCGCGGCGATGTTCTCGACGTCGCCGACCACCGAGGGCGCGTAGGCGAGCAGGCCCTCGTACCGCGGTTGCGAGATCGACTCGGGTTGCAGGGTGGACGCGGCGTGGCCCATGAGCGCGGCCGTCACCGACAGGGACGCCAGACCGGTCAGCAGCGTGCGGCGCATGTTGCGGAAGGCGAGCGCGCCGATGATCAGGCCGCACAGCGTCACGATCGCCAGCGCCTCGACGACGACGCGCACCACGGCGCCGGTGACCTCGGAGGCGAGGGTCTCCGAGACGGTGGAGACGCCGTCGGGGGTGTTGATGATGACCTGGGCTTGTTCGGGGTCGACCGAGTCGAGGGTGAGGTTCACGCCGAGCGGGCCGTCGTGGCTGTCGAAGACCACATGTCCCAGCGGGGGGATGTTGACGATCGTCTCGCCGTGGATGTCGGGGTGGAGCGCCACGGTCGTGCGGAACGGGCCGATGTCGGCGTTGGTGCCGCCCACCACCAGCAGGCCGCCCGCGGCCGAGGCGGCGCCCACCAGGATGATCGCCACGGCCGTGGCGAGGCGGCGAGCGAGCCTCGATGCCCGTAGCCGCTCCCACCACGCGCCCGCTTTGGCGCCGGCCCGTGTCGAGCGGCGCCTGGTCGCCTGCGCGCCACGGCGGACGGAGCGCGCAGCGGCCTTGAGGGGCCGGGGGAGCGATGCGAGCCAGTCGGGCATTAGACCCTTCCTTCAACGGCGTAAGAGGTGGCGAAGCGGATGATGCGGTCATCGGCCTCGTTCGGAACGCAGCCGCGGTCCTCCTCGCACCGGTCGTCCCGGTTCGACGTGGTCACCCACAGCATCCCGTCGGGGCCCATGGCGACCGATCGTAGCCGACCGAATTGCCCGCCGAGCGCGGGTTGCGGCTCGCCGCTGACGGCGCCGGAGGAGTCGAATTCGACGACCCACAGGCGCTGGCCGCGCAGGCAGGCGGTGATGAGGGTCTGCTCGACGAAGACGGCGCCGGCGCAGGAGGATTCGAACGGCTCCCAGGTGAGGATCGGGTCCATGAACTGGTCGGTGTCGCCGGGGCCCTCGAACTGCGGCCAGCCGTAGTTGCCGCCGGCCTCGATGCGGTTGATCTCGTCGGCGACGTCGGCGCCGAACTCGGTGGCGTACGGCTCCCCGGCGGGACTCCAGGCCAGGCCCTGGATGTTGCGGTGGCCCATGGAGTAGACGGGGGAGTCGGGGTCGGGGTTGTCCTCGGCGGGCGCGCCCGAGGTGTCGATGCGGAGGATCTTGCCGCCGAGGGAGTTCTCGTCCTGGGCGTTCGAGCCGTCGCCGGCGTCGCCGGTGGCGGCCCACAGGTAGCCGTCGGGGCCGAAGGCGAGCGCGCCGCCGTTGTGGTTGGGGCCGCTGGGGATGCCGGTGAGGATCGGCTCGGGGTCGGCGTCGGATTCGAGGTCGATCGTGGCGATCCGGTTGTCGTCCTCGGTCGTGTAGTAGAGGTAGACCGTGTGGTCCTGGTCGAACTCGGGCGAGACGGCCAGGCCGAGCAGGCCGCCCTCGCCGTCGGGGTGGACGTCGACGGTGCGCAGTTCCTCGGGTGCGGCGGCGGTGCCGTCGTCGGCGAGGGCGATCGCGAGGATCCGGCCGGTGTCGCGCTCGCCGACCAGGGCGGTGCCGTCGGGCAGGAAGCCGAGGCCCCACGGGACTTCGAGGTTCTCGGCGACGACGTCGATGAAGGCGGCCGGCTCCTCGGGGGCGCCCGAGGGCGTGGGCAGGTTCGGGGGCTCGCCGCCTTCGGGCTCGGGCGGCTCCCCGAACGCGCAAGAGGTGAGTGTGAACATGACCGCGGCCGCCAGAGCCGCCGATGTCGATCGGCGCATAGCCCCAAGACTAGTGGTGGATTAGGCTTTGCCGCGTGAAGGTATGGATCGCTCATGAGGAAGGCCGGGAGTACATCGGCGACATGCCCGCCGGCGTGGAGGTCGAGGTGTTCACCGGGCCGGGCGCATATCCGTCCGACCCGGCGACCGTCGACTTCTGGGTGCCGCCGTTCCTGGCGAAGTCGAAGGTCACCTCGCCGCTGAACGACATGACGTCGCTGCGGGCGATTCAGTTGCTCAGCGCCGGCGCCGAGGTGTGGGTGCCGGTGGTGCCGCCGCACGTGACGTTGTGCGACGCGCGCGGTGTCCACACAGGGGTGACGGCCGAGTGGACGATCGGCGCGATCCTCGCGGCGATGCGCGGGTTCGACGCGTTCGCGCGCGGGCAGCTCCGCCACGAGTGGCGGGTGCGGTGGAAGACGACCGTGTGCGACAAGCGGGCCCTGATCGTCGGCGCCGGCGACATCGGCGAGAAGGTCGCCGAGGTCCTCACGGTCCTGGGGACCGAGGTCGTCAAGGTCGCCAGGCGCGCCAGGCACGGGGTCCACGGCATCGACCAGATCGAGGCGCTGCTGCCGGAGGCCGACATCGTCGTGCTCATCCTGCCGCTGACCGACGCGACTCGCGGCTTGGTGGACGCGAAGTTCCTCTCGCGCATGAAGGACGGCGCGCTGCTGGTGAACGCGGCCCGTGGACCGATCGTGGAGACCGATGCGCTCGTGGCCGAGGTCGCCTCGGGCCGGCTGCGCTGCGCGGTGGACGTGGTCGACCCCGAGCCCCTCCCCGAGGACCACCCGCTGTGGGACCTGGAGGGCGCGCTCATCACTCCGCACGTGGGCGCCTCGGTCGACGGCATGGTGCGGCGCGCCTATGAGCCGGTGGGCCCGCAGATCCGCCGCTTCGCGGCCGGCGAGCCCCTCGAGAACGTCGTCGCCGAGGGGTACTAGCGATCCGCTGGTGCGGGGGCGGCTTCCCGGAGTTCTTGGCCGCCGATTTCGAGGACGCTCGGGAGGTTCGCGGCGCGCAGCGGCTTGAGGCGGATCTGGGACTGGTCGTCCAGTATCGCGGCGACGCCTTCCTCGTCGGTGGCGAAGCCGTCGATGTGGCGCCACTCGATCATGCGCCGGGACAGCAGGCCCCTGATCGTGATGCCCTCGCGGGTCACGTCCACGCCCGAGCGCCACGCCCAGGTCGAGACGCCCACGGGCGCCGCCATGAACACCACGCCCAGCACCACCGAGAACCAGCCCCACAGCGGCTGGTCGACGATGAGCGCCAGCGCCAGCGGCCCGACGGTCAGCCAGGCGACGAACGCGGCTACGGTGATCGCCGCGGAACGGCGAATGCGCAGGCGGGGCGAGGAAACCGGCTCGGCAGCAGTCATGCTCCGATCCTGACACATCCGGCCCGTCCCCTTGACACTCGGCCGCGCCCGTGAGAGGTGCATCGGAGCGAACGGAGGCCCCGAAACTTTCGACATTGACGCAGCGGCATGGAGTGGAATACGATTGCCAATCGTGACCGTTTCGTAATCCCGCCCGTGGCTCACCTGCCTTGACGCTGTTTTAGTGTTGCCGTAGTCTCACCGCTATTACCGAAAGTTTTCAGATAAGTTCCGGAAACTGTTCACACTATTTCGGTGATGCACGGGGTCGAGCCGGGCCCCTTGGCAACGCTTGCGAGCCATAAATTGCACAGTCAAACCCCTTGGCCGCCCCACGGCCGTGACCGACCACGGAAGGAGCGCTCACCGATGAGCACTCGCAACCCCCAGTCCAGTCTGTTCAAAAAGCAATCTGGGTCCGTCCCGTGGCCGGACCCGGCCATGTCCCGGCGCGGCCTCGTCGTCGCGGGCGGCACCGCCCTGACCGCCTCGGCGGCCGGGTGCGGCTGGTTCTCCACCGACCCCGAAGCCGACCAGAGCGGCGGCGACAAGGGCCTCGAGGCCCCGATGCTCGCCGAGCGCGTCGAGGCGGGCGATCTGCCCCCCGTCGAGGAGCGCCTTCCGAACGAGCCCGTCGTCATCACGGCGACCGACTCCATCGGCGTCTACGGCGGCACCTGGAACACCGCCATCACCGGCGCCTCCGACGGCCCGTGGCTGTGGCGCACCCTCGCCTACGAGCCCCTGCTCAAGCGCACGCGCGACTGGATGGACGCCGAACTGAACCTGGCCTCGGCGTTCGAGTCGAACGACGACGCCTCGGAGTTCACCATCACGCTCCGCGAGGGCGTCAAGTGGTCCGACGGCGAGCCGCTGACCACCTCCGACGTCGAGTTCGCCTTCCACGACGTCAACCTCAACTCGGAGCTCACCCAGGGCATCCCGCCCGAGCTGACCAGTTCCGACGGATCGCCGTGCGAGCTCGAGATCGTCGACGACTACACCTTCATCGTCAGGTTCAGCGGTCCCAAGCCGCTGTTCGAAGAGGACATGTCCCGCGGCACCGCCGGCCAGCGCTTCACCTTCTACCCCCGTCACTACCTCGAGCAGTTCCACATCGACTACAACGAGAACGCCGAGCAGGAGGCGATCGACGAGGGCTACGACGGCTGGGTCTCACGGTTCACCGCCCTGGGCAATCTCTGGAACTTCATGTGGGAGAACCCGGACCTGCCGACGCTCCTCGCCTGGACCTGCAAGCAGCCGGTCTCCGACGCCGGCCACGCGCTGTTCGAGCGGAACCCGTACTACTTCAAGGTCGACGAGGAAGGCAGCCAGCTGCCCTACATCGACGAGGTCCGCTACGACATCGTCGCCGACGTCGAGACCATGTTCGCCCACGCGATCAACGGCGACTACGAGTTCCACTCGCGGCACTTCAACGACAACGCCCACCGCGCCGACGCGGTGGACAACGAGGCGGCCGGCGGTTACACGGTCGTGGAGCTGGAGTCGACCTACTCCAGCGACATGAACATCGCCTTCAACATGAACCACGAGGACGCCGCGCTCCGCGAGGTCTTCCAGGACAAGCAGTTCCGCATCGCCATGTCGCACGCCATCGACCGGCAGGAGCTCATCGACGTGCTGTGGAACCGCGTCGGCGAGGCCTCCCAGGCCGCGCCGCACCCGGACTCCCGGTTCTACGACGAGGAGTTCGCCACCCAGTACACCGAGTTCGACACCGACCTGGCGAACCAGATCCTCGACGAGGCCGGCTACGAACTGGGCTCCGACGGCGTCCGGACCCACCCGAACGGCACGCGGCTCGAGTTCACCGTCCTGGTGGCCGACGACGCCCTGCTCGGGACCACCTGGGTCAACGCCATGGACATGATCAAGGACACCTGGGCACAGGTCGGCCTCGAACTGCACATCAACGGCCAGCCTCGCGAGAACTGGCAGAGCGCCCTCGACGAGAACGACTTCCAGATAGTCGTGTGGACCGGCGACGGCGGCAACATCGACGAGACGGTGGCCACGCAGTGGTACATGGCCGGCGGCCAGGCCGGCGGCGCGATGTTCGCACGCCAGTGGTCGGCGCACTACATCGAGCGCGGTGCCAGCGACGACGAGATGCACGAGCCGCCGTCGGAGCCGATCTCCCAGCAGCACGACCTCTACGACCAGTTCCTGGCCGAGCCCGACCCGGAGGCCCGCGACGAGATCTTCCGGCAGATCCTGGACATCGCCAAAGAGGAGTTCTACGCGATCGGCACCGTCCGCGGTCCGGCCCCGTGGGCGGTCGTCGCCGACTCGCTCCACAACGTCGGCGGGTCCATGCCGGAGAACCCGACGTACGGCACGCCCGCGCCCGCCCGGCCCGAGCAGTGGTACATCTCCGAGGAATAGGCTGAGGAAGAACAGTGCTCAAATACCTGGGTCGCCGTGTGGTCTACATAACGGCGACACTGCTGGCGATCTCTTTGGTGGTGTTCGTACTCATCAATCTGCCGCCGGGAGACTACGTGACCGCCCTGCGGGCCCGGTACGCCGTGCAAGGACAGGGCCTGTCCGAGGCCGACGTGGACGCCCTTCGGGTCCGATACGGTCTGGACGGCAACCTCCTCCAGCAGTACTGGAACTGGTTCACGCAGATCGTCGTGCACGGCGACCTGGGCATGTCCTTCGAGCACCAGAAGCCCGTCAGGGAGGTCATCGGCTCGCGCCTCGGCGCGACGCTCGGCATCTCGATCGCCACCCTCATCGTGACCTGGGCGATCGCCTTCCCCATCGGGGTCTACTCGGCGGTCAAGCAGAACACGATCGGCGACTACGCGGCGACCACGATCGGCTTCCTCGGCCTGGCCACGCCGAACTTCCTGATCGCGCTGATCTTCATCTACTTCAGCGTGAGCTGGTTCGGCTCGGTGCCGTCGGGGCTGTGCTCGCCCGAGTGGTGCGACGCCTCCTGGAATCTCGGGAAGCTGCTCGACCTGCTCGGTCACCTGTGGATCCCGATGATCGTCATCGGCACCGCGGGCGTGGCGGGACTGGTGCGCGTCATCCGGAACAACCTGCTCGACGAGCTGCGACGGCCCTATGTCACCGCGGCCCGCGCCCGCGGGGTTCCCGAGGGCCGGCTGCTGCGCCGCTACCCGCTGCGGGTGGCGCTCAACCCGTTCGTCTCCACGATCGGGTGGATCCTGCCACTCCTGCTGGTCGGCGACATCGTCGTCGGCCAGATCCTGAGCCTGCCGACGCTCGGGCCGATCCTGCTGGGGGCGCTCAAGGCCCAGGACATGTATCTGGCCGGATCGATCATCATGGTCCTCAGCGTGATCACGGTCATCGGCACGCTGATCTCGGACATGCTGCTCGGCTGGCTCGACCCCCGCATCCGACTCGGATACCAGAAGTGAGAGGCCGATGACCCTCAAAGAGAACGACGGCGTCGCCGTCGAATCGGAAGGCAACGGCGAGCGCGCCACCGCCTCCCAGCGTGAGCTGGTGTGGTGGTCGTTCAAGAAGCACCGGCTCGCGCTCTTCTCGGCCTGGCTCCTGGTCGGGATGCTCGTGGTCATCGTGCTGTGCGAGTTCGTCGCGCCCTTCGACAACCGCCACCGCGACTCGGACTACACCACCGCGCCGCCACAGGTGCTCAAGATCGTCGACACCGACGGCGGCGACGGCTGGGAGTGGGGCCTCCACGTCGACGGCTACACCTCCGAACAGGACCCTCGGAGCCTGCGGATCACCTACACGCCCGACCCCGACGACCGGGTCGATGTCGGCTTCTTCGTCAAGGGCGATGAGTACAAGCTCTTCGGCGTCATCCCCTGGGACCGGCATCTCATCGGCCCCGAGGACCCCGAGGAGCCGATGTACCTGCTGGGCACCACCACGGACGGCCAGGACCTGTTCAGCCAGCTCGTCTACGCCACCCGCGTCTCGGCCTCGGTCGGCGTCATCGGCGTCCTGCTGGCGTTCCTGCTCGGCATCGTCCTCGGTGCGATCTCCGGCTACTTCGGAGGGTGGGTCGACAACGGCATCCAGCGCCTGATCGAGCTGTTCATGGCCGTGCCGTCGATTCCCCTGTGGCTCGGACTGGCCGCCGCGCTGCCCCCGGACATGGGACCGGTGACCAGGTACTTCATCATCACCACGATCCTGGCGCTGGTGGCGTGGACCGGTCTGGCCAGAGAGGTGCGGGGAAGGTTCCTCTCGATGCGCGGCGAGGAGTTCGTCACCTCGGCGATGCTCGACGGCTCCAGCCACCGCCGCGTGATGTTCCGGCACATGCTCCCGTCGTTCTCCTCCCACATCATCGCCGCGCTGAGCCTGTCCATCCCCAGCATGATCCTCGCCGAGACCGCCCTGTCCTGGCTCGGCCTCGGGCTGCGGCCCCCGGCCGTCTCCTGGGGCGTGCAACTGCAGGACGCGAGCAAGTGGAGCGTCCTCTCGGGCGCGCCGTGGCTGCTCATCCCCGGCCTCTGCGTGGTGATCGTGGTGCTGGCGTTCAACTTCGTCGGCGACGGTCTGCGCGACGCCGCCGACCCGTACAAGCAATAGGTGACTGATGGCTGAACCACTACTGGAGATCTCGGGGCTGCGAACCGGCTTCGACACCTATGACGGGACGGTCCCCGCGGTCGACGGCGTCGACCTGACGGTGCACGCCGGCAAGACCCTGTGCGTCGTCGGCGAGTCCGGCTGCGGCAAGTCGGTCACCGCCCGCTCCATCCTGCGACTGATCGAAGCGCCCGGCCGGATCGAGGGCGGCACCATCACCTGGCACGGCGGCGACGAACCGTTCGACGTGCTCTCGCTCGAGTCGGACGACGGACGGCTGCAGCGGCTGCGCGGCGGCGACATCGGCATGATCTTCCAAGAGCCGGCCGCCTCCCTGCTGCCGCTGCGCTCCATCGGCGCCCAACTGGTCGAGGCCATCCGCATCCACACCGACTTGGACAAGAAGGCCGCCCGCGAGCGGGCGATCGAGCTGCTCGAACAGGTCGGCATCCCCAAACCGCGCGAGCGGGTGGACGCCTACCCCTTCCAGCTCTCCGGCGGCATGTGCCAGCGCGCGATGATCGCGATCGCCCTGTGCTCCAACCCGTCCCTGCTCATCGCCGACGAGCCCACCACGGCGCTCGACGTCACCACGCAGGCGCGCATCCTCGACCTGATCCGCAACCTCCAGGCCGAGCACCACATGGCGGTCATGTTCATCACCCACGACCTCGGCGTGGTCGCCGAACTGGCCGACGAGGTCGCCGTCATGTACCTCGGCAAGGTCGTCGAGCGCGCCGGCGTCGAGGAGCTGTTCGCCGACCCCAAGCACCCGTACACCAAGGCGCTGCTCGAATCCGTGCCGGTCCTCGGGCGCGATCGGGGCCGAGACCTGCCCACCATCCCCGGGACGGTGCCGAACCCGCTGCACCGGCCCAAGGGCTGCTCCTTCCACCCGCGCTGCACCGAGGCCATCGCCGGCCGCTGCGACATCGACGAACCGCCCGAGGTGGTCTTCGCCGACGGCAGGACCGCGCAGTGCGTCCTCTACGACGACAGCGAAGGAGAGCGAGCATGAGCGAACCGATCCTCCAGATCAACGATCTGCACGTCCGGTTCCCGGTGCGGCGCAATATGTTCGGCCGTGTCCTGGTCGAGAACCACGCCGTGTCCGGCGTCGACCTGACGCTCATGCCGGGCGAGACCCTCGGCCTGGTCGGCGAGTCCGGCTGCGGCAAGACCACACTGGGCCGCACCATCGTCGGCGCCCAGAAGGCCACCAGCGGCGCGATCTTCTACGACGGGCGCGACCTGACCGAGCTCAAGGGCCGGGAGAAGGGACAGTACCGCCGTCAGATCCGCATGGTATTCCAGGACCCGTTCTCCTCGCTCAACCCGCGCATGACGCTGCGGCAGATCATCGGCGACCCACTCGTGGCCACCGGCGAGGCGCGCGGCGCGGAGCTCGACGACCGCGTCGCCGAGATCATGCGCAAGGTCGGACTCTCACCGGACTACATGGACCGGTACCCGCACGCGTTCTCCGGCGGGCAGCGCCAGCGCATCAACATCGCGCGGGCGCTCATCGTCAACCCCAAGCTCGTCATCGCCGACGAGCCGGTCAGCGCCCTCGACGTCTCGGTGCGAGCCCAGATCCTCAACCTGATGCGCGAGCTCCAGTCCGAGTACGGGCTGACGTACCTGTTCATCTCGCACGACTTGTCGGTGGTGGAGAACATCGCCGACCGCGTCGCCGTCATGTACTTCGGCAAGATCGTCGAACTCGCCGACACCGCCGAGCTCTACGACAAGCCCTCGCACCCGTACACCGAGGCGCTCATGTCGGCCGTGCCGATCCCCGACCCGTCGCGGCGCGGCCGGAGCGGCAGGATCCTGCTGGCGGACGACCTGCCCGACCCGACCAATCCGCCGCCGGGCTGCGCGTTCGCCGGACGCTGCCGGTACGCCGAGCCCGGCCGGTGCGACACCGGCGTCATCGACCTCGAGGACGGCGTCCGCTGCGTGCGCAGCGAGGAGCTCGAACTCCGCGGCATCGTCAGCCTGTGATAGAAGAAAGCGTATGCCAAACATAATCCCGACCGTGGACGGTCTCGCCTTCGGCGGCGACTACAACCCCGAGCAGTGGCCCCGGAAGACCTGGGACGAGGACGTCGAACTGATGCGGGAGGCCGGGGTCAACCTGGTCAGCGTCAACATCTTCTCCTGGGCGAGCCTCAACCCCGGCCCCGGCCGATGGGAGTTCGGGCAGCTCGACGACATCATGGGCCTCCTCGCCGAGAACGGCGTCAAGGTCGACCTGGCCACCTCGACGGCCTCCCCGCCGCCGTGGTTCTCCCAGCAGTACCCCGAGACCCTCCCGGTCGACGCCGAGGGCCACCGCCTCAACTACGGCGCGCGGGCCGAATACTGCCCCCACGCGCCGGCCTTCCAGAAGGCCGTCGTCGAGATGGCCTCCAAACTCGCCGAGCGCTACGCGGGCCACCCGGCGCTCGCCATGTGGCACATCGGCAACGAGTACTACCGGTCGTGCTACTGCGACGCCGCCGCCGAAGCGTTCCGCACCTGGCTGCGCGAGCGCCACGGCGACCTCGACGGGCTCAACCACGCCTGGGGGACCACCTTCTGGTCCCAGACGTTCACCGACTGGGACCAGGTCCTGCCGCCGCGCGTCTCCGCCGAGACGCCCAACCCCGGGCACGTCCTCGACTTCCGCCGGTTCAGCTCCGACGCGCTGCTGAAGCTCTTCCGCTCCGAGGCCGAGGCCGTCGCCGAGCGCTGCCCCGGCATCCCGATCACGACCAACCTCATGGTCACCGGCGACTTCACCGCGCACAACTACCACCGGTGGAGCGAGCACCTGACCGGGCCCGACCGCCTCATCGCCACCGACCACTACATCATCCCCGAGGGACCGATCGAGGCCGAGGCGCAGGTCGCCTTCGGCGCCGACGCCTCGCGCGGGCTGGCCGGCGGCGAACCGTGGCTGCTGATGGAGCAGGCCGCGAACTCCTCGGCGTGGCGCGGCGGCTACTTCGCGAAGAAGCCCGGCGAGCAGCTGCGCCACTCGCTGTCCTATGTGGCACGCGGCTCCGAGGGCGCGATGTTCTTCCAGTGGCGCGCCTCCCGCTACGGCACCGAGCGCTGGCACTCGGCCATGCTCCCCCACGGCGGCACCGAGACCAAGACGTGGCGCGAGATCAAGACGCTCGGCACGTGGCTGAGCAAGCTCGCCGAGATCAAGGGCTCGACCGTCCAGTCCCAGGCCGCGATCCTGCTGGACTACGAGTCGTGCTGGGCCGCCTCCACACCCGGGCAGCCCTCGGGAAGCATGAAGTCGTACCCGGAACTGCGGCGCTGGCACGCCGCCCTGTGGCGGCGCGGCGTCGTCACCGACTTGGCGCACCCGGAAGCGGACCTCTCGCGCTGGCCGGTGGTCTTCGCGCCGGCCCTGTACCTGCTGGACGACGACGCGAACCTGCGCCGCTACGTCGCCGGCGGCGGCACGCTCGTCGTCGGGCCGTACTCGGGCATCGTCGACCGCAACGAGCACGTGCACCCGGGCCTGCCCGGGGCGCTGCGCGACCTCATCGGCGTACGCGTGGAGGAGTTCTGCCCGTTGCGCGAGGGGGCGACCGTCGCGCTGGACGACGGGAGCGAGGGTGAGACGTGGACCGAGATCGCGCGCGCCGAGGACGCCGAGACGGTGGCGAACTACATCGGCTATCCGTCTACCGGGGCGATATTCCGGCGCGAGCTGGGCAAGGGCGAGGTCTGGTATCTCTCGACGCGCCTGGCCGACCTCGACCCGTTCCTCGACCGGCTGGACCTGAGCGGGGCGCTCCCGGGTCTGCCGAGAGGCGTGGAGGCGGTGCGGCGCACGCATGAGGACGGACGGAGTTACCTCTTCGCGATCAATCACACCGACAGGGCCTACACCGTGCCCACCGAAGGCACCGACCTGTTGACGGGAGCGACCTGGACCCCGAGGACCCACCTCCACGGCCACAGCGCGGCCGTCGTCCGCGAGAGCTGAGCGGCGCCGCTCGGATGCGGACGCTTCCCGCGATGTCTCAGCTCGTGCGCGACATCGCGGGAAGCGCCGACAGATCGGTCATGTGCGGCTTGAGCGCCGCGGCGCCGTTCTCGGCGGCGGCGCCGCCTGACGGGTGTTCGGACCGCCGGTTCACCCGCATGCGGCTTCGATAGCGGGCGAACGCCTCCAGATCGGACAAGTCCTTCGGCCTGCCGATGGCGCGCTTGTAGTCGACGACGGCCGCGATCGTCGGATAGCGCAGTTCGTCGATGATCTCGGCGCACTCGATGAGCCGGTGCGGATCGCTGTACGGCGGGATCCAAGCGTTCGACACCTCAATGCGCCCTCCGAATAGGAGGACGGTCTTGCCCATGTTCAACGAGCCGCTGCCGAACTCGCCGGTCCCGTCGAGTCCCAATTCCCATGCGCGGTCCCAGGTTCTGCCGATGGCCACGAGATCGAGGTCGGAGAGCCTGGGAATGCATCCCTCACGCCACAGTCTCGCGCTGCCCGCCAGTACGAACTCCCGCGGATCGAACGCTTCGTCGCGCACGAGCTGCCAGACGAGATCGATCAATGCTCTGCCGTCGTATGTCGCGCCGCTGCGCATGTTCAAGACGAGTTCCTAACGATTCGAAGCGTGCCCGTAGTCGGAATTGCGAAGAGGGACGAGGCGGGAACGACGCGGGTCCGCGTCAGGCATCGAGGTTTCCGGAACCGCGGAGCGCTCGCAGGATTTCAGCGCGCTGGGCCGGAGTGCAATCCCGCAGTAGATGCTGGAAGCGCTCGGTGCGGGCCCGCTCGCGAGTCGTGATGGTCCGATGCCTGATCCAGGACCGTACCACCACGGCCGCGGAGGCGACGACAGGGACGAGTAACGGGAGGGCGTCGGAATCGAACAGCCACATGATCGCTCATTCCTTCCCGTTCCATCCGGCGGGCTCCTGGCCCGCCACGATACGTCGCACCGCGGTCAGGTCGTGTACGACCAGACGCTTGCGCCCGGTGGAGACCAAGCCGTTCTTGCTGAGTCGCTTGAGTACCGCATTGACCGACTCACGGGACAGTTTCGCGATCGCGCCGATGTCCTTCTGCGTGATCTGGTCGAATACGAGATCGCCGTCCACCGTGGCCCCCATTCCGGATCGGGCCAGTTTGAGGATGGCCTTCGCCACTCGATGCTCACTGCTCGTGAGCGATTCGCCCCGCGCGCTGTCGGAATCGCGAAACCGATGCGCCAGCCGCGAGTAGTGGGCATACGTGGCGCGGGCGTTGGATTCGATGAAATCACGCCAGACCGGGCCGGGGATGAGCAGGGCGGCGACATCGGTAAGGGTGACGATGTCCGCCGACCGCTGCGTCCCGGTCAGCGCCGAGAGCTCGCCGATCACGCTGTCGGGCCCGTGGATCTCGACGATCGCGCCGCTCGTGGCGGAGACGGCCTTGGCCCAGCCCTCGGACATGTAGAGCACGAAGTCCGAGGGGTCGCCCTGGTGGATGACGATGGTTCCAGCGGGATAGGTGACGGTGTAGCCCTTGGCATGGAGCTCCGTCCGCTCTGCCTCGGTCAGCAGCGGTTCCCGCGTCGTACCGGTGGAGCCGTCCATAGTTCATAAGTGTATTGGTTCACACTTCAAGATCACGTGCTTGACACAGCTAGTGTCAGGGATTTGACAAAACTGTGTGCGCCGCTACCGACACCGCTGGGTGCGCATGGGGACGAGGCGAACGGAGGCCGTGCGGTGTAGGGCGGTGCGCGCCGAGCGGTCGTCGCGTCCGGCGCCCGGTGCGGTCAGCGCTGTCGCTCGGGGGCGGGCGGCGGTTCGTTCGCGATGACGGGATGACGCAGGCCGGGATGGGCTTGGGGGAGGCGGGCCTTGATCACCGCTCCGGAGACTCCAAGGCAGAGGACCAGGAGGGGCCATGAGAGGAGCACCTGCGCCGCGCCGCCGCCGAGCACCGCGACCGTCGCCTGCTCGGTGAGCCAGAACGGCGTCAGGATCGCCACGCGCAGCGCGTACATCGCCACCCACGCCCACGAGGCGGCACTGTAGGCGCGCAGGAGGTCGGGGTCCAGCCTCCAACGCGACCGCTGTCCCAGCAGGACCCCCACGATGACGCCGAGGAGCGGCCAGCGGAACGCGATCGAGCCGGCCCACACCAGGGCGCTGGCGGCGTTGGAGAGGATGCGGGGGAGGAGGATGTCCGCCGCTCGTCCTGTGTAGAGGACGATGATGCCGGCGAGGCAGACGCTCAGCAGTCCGAGGATGACCGCACGAGGCTTCGTCCGCTGCCGGAGGCGCACGAGGGCGATCACCGTCGCCGAGGCGAGCGAAGCCGCCACGCCCCAGGCGATCGAGTTGCCGGCGGCGAGCCAGGTGAGGATGAACACCACAAGTGGGGCGGTGGCGTCGAACGCGCCGCGCCTGCCGCCTAGTAGGCTGACGAGCGTGTCTTGCCGCACAGTATCGGACGCTTTAGATGACAACTGCCAACCCTCAACCCTCATGGACCCGCTACGTCAGGCAAGGCTATCCTAAGCACAGCGAGCCGCTGGGTTTCCGCCCAGGCAGGCCCCACCCACGGATGGATTGGCGCAGTACCTGATGCTCGGCACACACCGGATCAGCGAATCGCAACTCGTTGAGCTCCTCCGCCGTGCCCGACAGACCGACTTCGGGCGGTGGAGCAAGGACGACCTCCAACGGGCCATGACGAACCTGGGCTGGCAGGTCCGCTCGGCCGAGGTCGACATCGGCATGTGGCGCGCCGAGACCGGGTACGACACCGGCAACGCGATCGCCGATTCCGTCCCGCCCCAGACGCCGATCTCCGGCCGCGCCGACTTCTACTCGATCGAGGTCATGGTCCTCCGCTCCGCGGAGCGGGGCCGCCAGGGCGAGAACCACCGGACGATGATCTTCCGCGAGGTCCTGCGCACCATGATGAACGAGCTCGGCGCGCCCGAGGTGCGCGGCGGCGACGGCGGCCCGTGGATCCGCTGGTACCGCGGCGAGCTGGTCTTCGAACTCCACCTGCGCCGCTTCCACGGCGGCGTCACCCTGCGCCTGCTCTCGCCGCACCTGTTCGAGCAGCTCGAGGCCCACGCGGTCGGCAAGGGCGACGTCTCCGGCTGGCAGGCCTTCTCGCGCAAGAGCAAGCACCCGACCGAACCGGCCTGCTACGACATGGGGGAGTTCACCGAGCGGCTCAGCTCGCTGCTGGGCGACATGGCGGCCGACGTGCCGACCATCGACACCACCGGCACGGTCCTGCTGCGCACCGGCGACTGGTCCGCCCGCTACGTGGCCGCCTTCGTCGACGGCGGCCTCCGCGTCGAGGCCTCCGCCGCCGTCAAGGGCAATTGGCGCGGCGGCCTGTCGAACCTGCCGAGCATGGGATTCCGCGCCCCCAGCGGCGCGCAGCCGAACTGGTCGCGCACCTTCCCCTCGACCGACCGCGCCGCCACCACGCAGGCCGCGCACATGATGGTCGACGCCCTCCGGGCCTTCGGCATCCAGGACCTGTTCGACATCGTCTACGACGGCTTCACCGCCGACGGCGAGCGCATGTACCTCCCGGTCCTCGGCATCGGCAGCGGGGACAACCCCTACTAGGGTCAGGCGGAGCGCGTTAGGGTTTCGGCATGATCGTCGATCTGCGCTCCGACACCGTGACACGCCCCAGCCAGGCCATGCTCGAGGCGATGGCCGCCGCCGAAGTCGGCGACGACGTCTACGGCGAGGACCCCACCGTCAACGCCCTCGAAGCCGAGGTCGCCGCCCTGTTCGGGCACGAGGCGGCGGTCTTCACGCCGACCGGCTCCATGGCCAACCAGATCGCCGTGCAGCTGCTCGTGCCGCCCGGCTCCGAGCTGCTGTGCGATGCCAAGTCGCACGTCGTCAATTTCGAGATGGGCGCGGCCGCCGCGCTCGGCGGCGTCTCCACCCGCACCTGGACCACCCCCGACGGGCGTCTCGACCCCGCCCTCGTCGAGCCGATGATCAACCGGCCGAATCCCTACGCGACCACCACGCGCGCCATCGAGGTCGAGAACACGCACAACATCGGCGGCGGGACCGTCCAGCCGATCGCCGCGCTGCGCGAGCTGCGGGAGCTCGCCGACGCCTACGGTCTCGCGCTGCACCTCGACGGCGCCCGCATCTGGAACGCCCACGCCGCCACCGGCGTGCCGCTCCACGAGTACGGGAGCCTGTTCGACACCGTCTCGGTGTGCCTGTCCAAGGGCCTGGGCGCCCCCGTCGGCTCGCTCGTCATCACCGACGCCGAGCGCGCCGAGCGCGCCCGCGTCATCCGCAAGCGGCTCGGCGGCGGCATGCGCCAGGTCGGCTACCTCGCCGCGGCCGGCCGTTACGCCCTCCACAACAACATCGATCGGCTCGCCGACGACCACGCCCGGGCCAGGCGCCTCGCCGAGGCGCTCGAGCCCTTCGGCGTCTGCGACGCCTCCCGCGTGGAGACGAACGTGGTGCTGCTGCGCAGCCCCCAGATCGCGGAGGTGGGAGCGGCCGCGGCCGAGCAGGACGTCCGCATCTCCGTGCTCGGGGCCGACTGGGGGCGGCTGCTCACGCACCTCGACGTCGACGACGCCGGAATCGACCACGCGATCAAGGTCCTCGGCGAACTCGTCCGCTAGGCCGGAAAACCCGCACCGCTCGGATGTTGCCGATCGGTCCGCACCGAAGGTAGCTTAGGCATTCCTTAGTTAGTCGAACCTAAGCTCCCGGAGGTCTCGGGGATGTACGCCTGCATTTGCTACGGAGTCCACGACCACGAGGTCCGTGACTGCATCCGTGCGGGCGCGCATACCGAAGAGGCGATCGGCGACGCCTGCGACGCCGGCACCGGCTGCGGCAACTGTCGCGAGCGCCTGGTCGACATGATCGAGCGCCATTTCGCCGGTGAAGCCGTCCCGGCGGCCGCCTGAGCGGCCTCCTCGCGTCATTCGTGTCCCTTTGGCACCGCCAGTGGTAAGGCTAGCTTGTCCTCTTTTAGGCATTCCTGACTGGTAACCCGTCCTCACCTCGTCATACGCTGGGTTTCGCCGGCCTCGGGCCGACCACTGACGACTCTTGGGAAGGACGGAGCGACATGCAGGGCGACGAGCGAGTCATCGAATTCCTCAACGAGCAGCTGAGCGCCGAGCTCACCGCGATCAACCAGTACTTTCTGCACGCCAAGATGCAGGAGCACTGGGGCTACACGAAGCTGGCGAAGTACACCCGGGCCGAGTCGCTCGACGAGATGCGCCATGCCGAAGTGCTCACCGACCGCATCCTCTTCCTCGAGGGCCTGCCGAACTACCAGCGGCTCTTCCCGTTGCGCATCGGCCAGAACGTGCCCGAGATCTTCCGGTGCGACCGCGAGATCGAGGTCGAGGCCATCGACCGCCTCAAGCGCGGCATCGAGTACATGGAATCGGTGAAGGACTACGTCTCGCGGGACCTCTTCGAGAGCATTCTCGAGGACGAGGAGCACCACATCGACTACCTGGACACGCAGCTCGACATCATCGAGAAGATCGGCGAGCAGCTGTACATCCAGTCGCTCATCGAGCAGCCCAGCGAGTAGCGGCGGCGTGGCGGAAGTTTCGCCGTGGTTCCGATAAGTGGAAGACATGGAAGAGGGGACCGGCTACGCCGGCCCCCTCTTCATTTGCGGCAGAGCCCCTCACATCTCCACCACAGTGGTAGGTCGACGCTGGTCTTGACAGCGTCGACCAGGGGATCGTAACATATCGATACTTCGGATGAAAGTTTCGCGAAACTTTCAGTCAGATTCACGGCGGCGGCGGCGCCACCCCCGCCGCTGCGCTCGGTCATGTCGCAAATCGAGCTACCGCGAAGAGGGATACGGGGCGGAGCGCGAGCCGGGCGCTCCGCCCTTCCCGCGCTCGGCGCCCGTCCGGATCATCGGCACGTGCGGGATGCCGTCCTCCATGAACTCGGCGCCGTGATCGACGAAGCCGAAACGGCGATAGAACCCGGCGGCATAGGTCTGCGCGTCGAGGACGACGTCGGCCTCGGGCCCCGCCTCGGCGAGAGCGGCGGCCATGAGCCTCGCGCTGAGTCCCGTGCCGCGCTCGCTCCGCACGCAGCAGACCCGCCCGATCCGCAACCCCGCGTCGTCGCGGAGCATCCGCAGGCACGCGACGATC
This sequence comes from Glycomyces tarimensis, assembly GCF_054776215.1. Taxonomy (NCBI): domain Bacteria; kingdom Bacillati; phylum Actinomycetota; class Actinomycetes; order Glycomycetales; family Glycomycetaceae; genus Glycomyces; species Glycomyces tarimensis. The sequence goes on along the minus strand of NZ_BAAHCB010000017.1, from coordinate 35,280 downwards.
CGGGTCCCCGCGCCCGTCCAGAAGTGGACGGTCCCGGGTTCGGTGTCGCGGTCGTCGAGGTCCGGGTAGGCGCACTCCTGCTCGACCACGAACACCTCCTGCCTGAGGCGTGCCAGGCCGAACACCGTCGCACCGTCGAGCTCGGCGAAGCGGCCGTGTCGTATTTCGCGCATGCCCGCCATTACAGCAGCGGACCGGCGCGCGGGTGAGGCGCCCCGAGGCCGAAGCAGTCGGAGCCTCGGGCGCGCGTGGCACCGCCACCGCCAAGAGCCGCGCTCGCGCCGCTGCACGGTCATCCGCGTCCCGTGGGCCTGCCCGTGGGAAGCAAGCTAGGCGTACTCGTCGGCGATCTCCCTGGCCCGGTCCCGAGCGGCCTCGATCGCGTCGTTGACCGCCGAGCGCACCCGGTGGTTGTCCAACTGGCGCACCGCGCTGATCGTCGTCCCGGCCGGGGACTCCACCGCCTCGCGCAGCACCGCCGGGGAGGCGTCCGCCTCGCTGATCATCCGCGCCGCGCCCAGCGCGGTCTGCGCCACGAGCTCGCAGGCCACCGCCCGCGGCAGGCCCATCAACACGCTCGCCTCGGTCATCGCCTCGGCGAGGTAGTAGAAGTACGCCGGCCCCGAGCCCGAGATCGCGGTGACCGCGTCCTGGTGCTTCTCCTCGACGATCAGCGTGCGGCCCAGGGGCGTGAACAGCTCCTCGACCGCCGCCAGGCACGCGGCGTCGGTGTGGGTGCCCGGCGAGAGCACCGTCATGGCCTCGTCGACGAGCGCCGGCGTGTTCGGCATCGCCCGCACCACCGGCGTCGAGTCGGGCAGCCGCTTCTCGAAGAACGACGTCGGCAGCCCGGCGCAGATGCTCACCACCGGCACGCCCGACGCGAACACCCCGTGCAGCTCTTCGAGGAGCGCCTCGGCGTCCTGCGGCTTGACCGCCACCACGACCACGTCGGCGCGCCGGACGGCCTCGGCATTCGGCTCCACCGCCACGCCGTGGGCCTCGCGCAGCTCCGCGGCGCGCTCGGCGCTGCGCGCCGTCGCCACCACCGAGCCGGTCTCCCAGCCCGCTCGCAGCAGGCCCGACAGGATCGCCTGCCCCATCTTCCCGGCGCCGAGCACCGCGACTGTCCGCATGCCCTCTCCCCTCGAAATCGGTTGCCCCACCGATTGTGCACCCTTGTCCGCGAGACTGCGACCGTCGTCACGCTCACGTCTAGGCGGGCGAACGACCGGGTAGTCCAAGCGCATGGGACCGTGCCGCACGCCCGCGACGAGCCGGACAACCGGCTGTCCGGCCTCGAGGCGGGTGTGTAGACTCCGATTCCGGTGCTACCAAGATCCATCGGTGGAACGACAAACAGCGGCGCCTGTCCAGGCGGCCGATTCTCACACATTCGCTAAGGCATCCGAGCAGTGAACACATCTGCGCCCCCCACGCCCGCAACCCCCAGGTCCGGGCAGCGCTGGCCCGAGGGCTGGACCAAGCTCCACGTCTACCTCACCGATCTCGACGAGGTCAAGCCGGTCGCGGACTCGTATCGCCCGGTCATCGAGGAAGTCCCCGGCGAAGTCGCCGTCCCGCATCAGTGGCTCCACGCCACCGTCGCCTCCATCGAGTGCGACGCCGCCGACATCGCGGCCGGGACCCGCCACCGCCTCGTCGAGCGGCTCCGCGAGCGCGTCGGCGAGCAGGAGCCCTTCGACATCACCGTCGGTCCGGCGCTTGCCGCCACCGGCGCGATCATGCTCGACACCAGTCCCGACGCCGAGTTCCAGCAGCTGGTGCACACCTGCGTCGACGTCATCAACGAGATCGTCGACGGCGGCCACGGCCGGCCCTGCGGCGGCCCGGGCCACGTCTCGCTGTCCTACCGGCCCGATTCGCTCGGCGCCGACACCCAGCGCGGCGCGATCCAGAACCACCTTCGCGACGTCAGGCCCGGTAGGGCCGAAATCACAGTCACCGGCGTGGACCTCGTGCGGGTCATCCAGGCCGAGGACGCGTCCACCTACACCTGGGAGACCGTAGCCCGAATCCCGTTGGCGTAGAACGACATCGAGTCATCATCTCGACGTTGACACGAGGTGAATTCCGAATCAGTTGACGGTTCGGACGCTTTTCTGACACTATTTCGTCACTGACCTGTGGCCTACTGTTGGGACATGTGTCAATGTCCGGCCACGTGGTGTTCAAGCGTGGTCAAGGACAGATCCGCTTCCCACAGTGCCGGTTGAAGTCTCCGGTCCTTCCGGAGCGGCAACTTGCCGTATGTCAGGAGGTGTCGATGTTTGTCGAGAAAGAGCGTCGTATCGCAACCCGAGCGACCGAATATGTTCCGCCGCTCGAAGGAGTCCGGAACCCGGCAGAGCCCCGCCCCGTCGAACCTCCCTCCGCCAAAGGCGAAGTCTCCGAACCGTACCGGTTCTTCACCGACCTGGCCACGAGCCACATCATGCACGCCCTCGAGATCCGCCCGGCCTATGCGCTCGCCGCACCCACGCCCCTCGAGGTGTGGCAGCGCAACCTCGAGATCGTCTCGGCGCTGCTCACCGCCGCCGGCGTCGACTTCTTCGCCGTGCCCGGCTTCAGCCTCACCAGGCCCGTGCTCGGCGTCGCCGACATCGACCGCCAGCGCGTGTGCACCGCCCTGGCGATGCTGTGCGACACCACCGGCGGCCGCCTGTACGCCCCCGAGCCGTCCTTCCTCGAATCCGAATCGGACCTCGACAAGCCGGTGTGGCCCCGCAGTACGGACATGAGCGACGTGCCGATGCTGCGCGCCGACTGGCTGTGGACCGAGCCCACCCGCAATCTCGTATTCGGCGCCGAGTACGGCTGCGACGTCGAGTTCTGGACCGACACCGGCGACGGACACCTCATCGCCCCCCGGCACAACCGGATCAGCCCGGTCATCCGCCGCGACGGCGCCGCCGTGGCCGCGCCCGGGCGGCTGTTCACGCCGCTGGCCAGCGGCCCGCGCACGATGCTGCCGAACGTCCTCACCCGGGCCGAGTTCGCCCGGCCGGGACCGGACCACGTGGCCTTCCCGATCGACGTCGTCTTCACCTGGGTGGACGGTGCCGACCACGCCTGGCTGCGCCGCCGCGCCGAGGCCGAGCAGTCGCCGTACCACGCCGAGTCGTGCAACGACTCGCGCTTCATCGACCGCGAGGAGCTGCGGTACTCGCTGCGCTCGATCCACTTGAACGCGCCGTGGATCCGGAACGTGTACCTGGTGACCGACGCGCAGCGCCCGCACTGGCTCGACGCCGAGGCGCCCGGGATCACGGTCGTGGACCACGCCGAGCTGTTCGACGACCCGGACTGCCTGCCGACGTTCAACTCGCACGCGATCGAGACGCAGCTGCACCGCATCGAGGGCCTCTCGGAGCACTTCCTGTACTTCAACGACGACATGTTCCTGGGCCGACCGGTGGGCCCGCAGTCGTTCTTCGAGCCGAACGGGCTGAGCCGGTTCTTCCCGGCCGAGACCTTCATCGGCCTCGACCCGGTCAGCATGGCCGACACGCCGCCGAACGCGGCGTTCAAGAACGACCGGGCCCTGGTGGAGCACGCGTTCGGGCGCACGATCTCGCGGATGATGAAGCACGTGCCCTATCCCTTGCAGCGCAGTGTGCTCGCCGAAGTCGAGAAGGAGTTCAACGACGCCCACACGCAGACGGCGAACAGCGCCTTCCGCAACGTCACGGACATCTCGGTGGTGACCTTGCAGCACTACTACGCGTTCCTGACCGGCCGGGCCGTCGCGGGCAAGGCCAGGGACACCTACCTGGAGCTGGGTCGGCCGGATCTGGGCGAGCGCCTGGCGGAGCTGCTGGAGCGCCGGGACCGGGAGACGTTCTGCATCAACGACGCGGGGCTGAGCCCGGACCTGGCCGAGGAGCGATCGGCGATGATGCGCTCGTTCCTGGAGGCGTACTTCCCGGTGCCGTCCCCGTACGAGCGCCCGCTGGCGATCTGATCG
>NZ_BAAHCB010000017.1:17953-31228 GCF_054776215.1 Glycomyces tarimensis | reverse complement strand
GCCGCGCGGCGAGGTGGGCATCCCCTGGTGGACAACCGCTAGCGACGTCAGGGGTGGAACCGTGCTGCAAATCGTAGAGCTGAAGGACCAAGTGGTCAATGAGGTCTCCTGGAAGGTTCCGGTCTCGCTCCACACCGGCGGCGGCTGGGTCTTCTCCTCCGACGCGGAGGTGACGGTGGCGCGCGCCGACGGCGACCGCTTCACGTTCTCCGGCGGTGACCGGGCGGCGCCCAAGTCGGTCTCGTCCGAGCTGTCGGGCCTCATCGTCGACGAGGCCGTGATCGAGGCGCCGGGGGAGCTGCGCATCGAGTTCGAGGACGGCTCGCAGCTGCTCGCGCCGCCGTCCGACGCCCGGGAGGCCTGGCACGTGGACGGGCCCGCCGGGCAGCGGATCACGTGCATGCCCGGCGGGGTGGTCTCGGTGCAGACGGCGACGAGGGCCGCCTGAGCCGCTATTTCAGGCCGCGGCGTTCGAGCAGGGGCTCGATCTCGGCGTCCCGACCGCGGAAGCGGCGGTAGGACTCCATCGGGTCGATCGATCCGCCCTTGCTGAGCAGGTGCCTCCTGAAGTGGTCGCCGTTCTCGCGGCTCAGTCCGCCGCGGTCTTTGAACCACTCCACGGTGTCGGCGTCGAGGATCTCCGACCAGATGTAGGAGTAGTACCCGGCCGAGTAGCCGCCGGCGAAGATGTGCGCGAAGTAGCCCGTGCGGTACCGCGGGGCGATCTCGTCCATCGCGATGCCGGCCTCCTCCAGCGCCGCGCGCTCGAATGCCTCCACGGCCGCGGCCGGGTCGTCGCCGGGCTCAGGGACGTCCTCGGGGGCGAGGCGGTGCCAGGCCTGGTCCAGGATCGCCGCCGCGAGGTACTCGGTCGAGGCGAAGCCCTCGCCGAACTTGCCCGACGCCTCCCACTGCTCCAGCAGCTCGGCGGGCGCGGCCTCGCCGGTGACGTGGTGGCGGGCGTAGTTCGCCACGACCTCGGGCCAGCGGATCCACATCTCGTTGACCTGCGAGGGGTATTCGACGAAGTCCCTCGGTGTGGACGTCATCGACGTCTTCGGGTACCGGCAGTCCGAGAGCAGGCCGTGGACGGCGTGCCCGAACTCGTGGAACATCGTGCGCACGTTGTCGACGGTGACCAGCGCGGGCTGGCCCTTGGAGGGCCCCACGATGTTGAGGTTGTTCACCACCACCGGCTTGTGGCCGGTCAGCCGCGACTGGACGACGAGGGCGTTCATCCACGCCCCGCCCTTCTTGGAGTCGCGGGTGAAGAAGTCGGCCAAGAACAGGCCGAGGGCCTCGCCGTCCGCGTCGAACACCTCGAAGACGCGCACGTCGGGGTGGTAGCCGACGAGGTCCTCGCGTTCGGTGAAGGTCAGGCCGAACTCCTGCTCGGCGGCGAAGAAGACGCCGTCGAACAGGACCCGGTCGAGTTCGAGGTACGGCTGGAGCGCGTCGGCGTCGAAGCCGTACTTGGCCTGGCGGACCTTGCCGGCGTAGTAGGACCAGTCCCAGGCGGCGAGCTTGAAGCCGCCGCCCTCGGCGTCGATGACCTGTTGGAGCTCGGCGGCCTCGGCGCGGGCGTTGCGCACCGAGGCCGCGGCGAGGGACGAGAGGCGCTCGGCGATGATCGCGGCGTCGCCGGCGGTCTGGTCAGCGGCGACGTAGTCGGCGTGGTGCTCGAAGCCGAGCAGCCGGGCCCGCTCGGCGCGCAGTCGCGCCATGGCGAGCACCGTGGGCGCGTTGGCGGCGCCGCGGGAGGTCGAGGCCCGCCACAGCCGCTCGCGCAGGCCGCGGTCGGTGAGGTGCTCCAGCTGGGAGGGGTTGCTGAAGAGCTCCTGGGTGATCAGGTAGCCGTCGAGGTCGCGATCGGCGGCGGCCGCTTCGGCGGCCCCCACGGTCTCCTCGCCGAGCCCGTCGAGCTCGTCGCGGTCGGTGACGTGGACGGCCGCGGCGTTGATGTCGGCGAGGACCTGCTGGTTGTACTTGGCCGACAACTCGGCGAGCTCGGCGTTGATCTGGGACAGCCGTGCCTTGCCGGCCTCGTCGAGTGCGGCGCCGCCGCGCACGAACTCGGTGTGGTAGCGCTCGAGGAGGCGCTCGTCCTGCTCGTCGAGGCCGAGATCCCCGCGCCGCCGCCACAGGTCGTCGACGCGGGCGAACAGCGCGGCGTCGAGCAGGATCTTGTCGCGGTGCTCGGCGAGTCTGGGGCTCATCTCCGTCTCGATGGCCTGGAGCTCGGCGTCGGTGTCGGACGTGTTCTTGTTGTAGAACACGCGGCTGACGCGCGCGAGGATGCCGTTGCCGGCGCGTTCGAGGGCGACGATGGTGTTCTCGAAGGTCGGTTCGGCGGTCTCGGCGGTGATCGCCTGGACGGCCAGCAGTTCTTCGGCCATGCCGGTCTCGAACGCGGGCCGATAGTGTTCGACGGCGATGTCCTCGAACGGCGGCAGGTGGTAGGGCAGGTCGGAGACGGTCAGAAACGGATGGTCGGTCACGGAGGTTCCCTCTCGACGGTGCTGGCGAGCCGTGCGCGCTGTGGCCTGGCGGTGGCCGAATCCTAATGCCGCCGCTAGCCGCGCGGCAACCGGCTTGTCGGGCGTCGGGCCGGATTCGACGGCATACAACTTCACCGAAAGCGGCCGCACGGGATTAATATCGGGGCCATGTCTGAATCGAGTCCGCTGTTCGTGGCCAGTGACATCCACGGCCATTACGATGCCCTCGTCGAGGCGCTGCGCGGACGCGGACTGGTCGACGAGGACGACGCCTGGACCGGCGGCGACGCGCGGCTGTGGATCCTCGGGGACCTGTTCGACCGCGGCGAGCGGGGCGTGTCGGTGGTGCGGCTGCTGCGCCGGCTCGCCGGGCAGGCCACGGCCGAGGGCGGGATCGTCGACACGCTCATCGGCAACCATGAGGTCCTCATGCTCGGCTCCAAGCGCTTCGGCGCCCATCGCTTCAGCGACGTGGACGGGCAGGAACGGCAGTTCCTGCACTGGTGGGTCCTCAACGGCGGCTTCGAGGATGAGCTGGAGGCGCTGAACGACGACGAGATCGGCTGGCTCGAGTCGCGGCGGGTGGTCCACCTGGCCGACCGCTCCCTGCTGGTCCACGCCGACACGGAGTCCTACCTGGCGTACGGGCGCAGCGAGGAGGCGGTGAACGCGGCCGTTCGGGCGGTGTTCGCCTCGGACGAGCCCGAGGAGTGGTGGCAGCTGTTCCGGGAGCTGACCCGACGCCACGAGTTCATGGGCGAGGACGGGCCGTCACGCGTGCGCGGCATGCTGCGCGCGTTCGGCGGCGAGGAGCTCGTCCACGGCCACTCGACCATCCCCGACACCACCGAACTGGAGCCCGGCGAGGTCACCGAGGCGAGGCGCTACTGCGACGATCTGGTGCTCAATGTGGATGGTGGAGTTTATCAGGGCGGCCGTTGCCTGGTCGTCCGATTGCGTTGACCGGATCGCGCCGGCGCGCCGCCGTTCACCGCCGCGGACGAGGGAATCCGGCGACCGGCGGAATGGCGCCGCGGGTCTGACTCGACCCGATCCGCATGACCAGTGCGACCGCGGCGGCGATGCCGAGCGCGGCCCATCCCGCGAGCGTCGAGAGCGCGATGAGGTACCCGAGCGCGGCGGCGGCACCGGTGGCGAGCGCGGCGCCCGCGAAGGCGTTCCGGAAGGCGTGTCGGTGCCGTTGCCGCTGGAGAACTCTGTTGTGTCTCATATCCGACACAACGAATCTGGCTTGTGAAGAGGCACGCTGCATGTGCAGATTTCCAACCTTCGAGGGTCGCAAAGCCGTCATATCGGACTTTAGTTCCCAGCGGAAGGGGAAATGCTGTGAGGGACTTCGCGCGGAGCGTCACAACGGCCGCTCAGGGCCGTTGTGCGGGGAGGCGAAAACCTGTAGATACATACCTGTCGGGGAACGGCTTCCCGCCTCGCTCCAGCGAGGACGGACCGCGGCACGTGCGGGTGAGACGACGAACTTCTGACCGCCGCGACGAAGCGCCCCCGGCCGGCGGCGGCCGCGACCGTCTGGTCGCGGAAGCGGCCGCCGCCGACAACCGCACGAGGCCATTGAGATACGACCGACGACAGAACGCCGATCGCACAAGTCCGACCGAACAGGGCCAACTACATAAGACCAACTACATAAGACCAATTGCATAACGCACTGCAATTCGAAGTCCCGATGAATACGATTAACTCCTATAAGGACGGTGGGGTCTGATGGAGTCCGTAACTCAACCCGTGGGGCGGCGAGTGGCGTATTGGCGCCAACGCCGCGGCATGTCGCAACAGGTATTCGCCGATCGCATCGGCAAGTCCAAGAGCTGGGTCGACAAGATCGAGCGAGGCGTCAGACGCCTCGACAAATACTCGGTCATCACCGAGCTCGCCGAAGCACTGAGCATCGACGCCGGGCAACTGCTCGGCCGTGAACCCAAACGCCGCCCCGGGCTCGGCGGCTGCCTCGACCAAGTCGAGGTCGAGTCCATCCGCCAATCCCTCGAACGCTACGAACGACTCGGGCGCTTCCTCGAAGCGGCCCCGATCGACCCGATACCCATACCCGAACTGCGCGGCGCGGTCAGCTATGCCTGGCTCGCCTTCGAGAAGGGCCACTACCCGGTCGTCGCGCGCTCGCTCATTCGTCTCCTGCGCGACACACCGGTCGCCGAGGAGAATCCCGTCGACGGCACCAGCGCCGACGCCGCCGAACTCATGACCCAGGTCTACCAGATCGCCTCCACGGTCCTGCGCAAGCTCGGCGAACCACAGCTCGCCTGGCTCGCCGCCGACCGCGCGATCAGCGCCGCCCAGCGCGGCAACGACCCGCTCCTGGCCGGCATCGCCACCACGCGGGTCGCCAACGCGCTCCGATCACTCGGCCGCTACCAGGCCGCGCTCGACCTCAACGTGCAAGTCGCCCACGGTCTCATCAGCGACACCGGGGGCGAATCCGCCGGCCCGGAGGCCATCAGCGTCTACGGCGCCCTCCTGCTCCAAGGCGCCATGGCCGCCGCCCTCGCCGGAGAAAGCGCCACCAGCGCCGACCTGCTCGACAGCGCCGACCGCGCGGCCTCGATCCTCGGCCGCGACGCCAACCACTACTACACCTCCTTCGGCCCGACCAACGTCCTGCTGCACCGCGCCGCCGCGCTCGTCGAACTCGGCGAGGGCGCCGACGCCCTCGCCGTCCACGACGGCATCGACCGCGCCGCCCTGGGCGACCTCGTCGCCGAACGGCGCGCGCACCACTACCTCGACATGGCGCGCGCCTGCATCCAGGTCGGCGACATCGACCGCGCCGGCAAGGCACTGGCCACGGCCGAACGCACCGCGCCGGCCGAGATCCGCTGCCGCCCGATCGCCGTCGAACTCATCGACCAGATCCTGCATCGCACCAAGGGCGAACCGGCGGCCGAGGTGCGACGGCTGGCCGAACAGGTCGGTGCCCTGGCATAGCGACCGATCGGTGCCCCGGAACCCGGCTGCCGGTTCCGGGGCACGCCCGTCCCCGGGCCCGTCCGCCCATCAATAGACTCGAAACCATGCGCATGCTCAGCGAGGTGATCGCAGCACTGGACGAGATCTATCCACGCCACTGGGCGGAGGACTGGGACCGCGTCGGTCTCGTCTGCGGGCGTGGCGACCTCACCGTCAGGCGCGTCCTGTGCGTCGTCGACGTCGTCCCCGAGACCGTCATCGAAGCGCTCGACGGCGGCTGCGACCTCATCGTGGCCCACCATCCCCTCCTGCTGCGCGGCGTCTCCAGCCTCGACCCCGCCGCCGACTACAAGGGCGACCTCGTCCACACCCTCATCGAACGCAACATCGGCCTCTACGTCGCGCACACCAATGCCGACGTCGCCAACCCCGGCGTCTCCGACGCGCTGGCCTACCGACTCGGTCTGATCGACCTCAAACCCCTGCGCCCGCTCGTCGGCGCCGGACACGACGGCTCCGGCCGCGGCATCGGCCGAGTCGGACGCCTGCCCACGCCCATGGACCTCGACCGCTTCGTCGAGCGCGCCGCCACAGCCCTGCCGCCCACCGTCTGGGGGCTGCGCGCGGCCGGGCTGAGCGGCTCGCTCATCAGCACCGTCGCCGTCTCAGGCGGCGCCGGCGACTCCTACCTGGCCGACGCGGCCGCCGCCGGCGCGGACGCCTATCTCACCGCGGACCTCAGGCACCACCCCGTCAGCGAGCACCAGGCCCGCGGCGGCCCGGCGCTCATCGACGCCGCCCACTGGGCGACGGAGCGGCCGTGGCTCGATACTGTTGCACAACAGCTGTCCGGTGTCGTGGACGACGTCACCGTCTCCGACATCGACACCGATCCGTGGACGATCCATCACAATTCTGGGGGAAACCGAGTTGAAAGCTGACCTGTTCGATCAGCGCCGACTGCTCGACCTGCAAGCCGTCGACACCACCCTCAGCCAGCTCCAGCAGCGGCGCCGAAAACTCGATGCCGACACCACCGTCGCCGACGCCCGGCGGCGCGTCCAGGCCCTGACCGATCGCGCCGCCGCGCTCACCGCCGACATCGCCGACCTCGACCGCGACATCAAACGCATCGAGCAGGAGGTCGACCTCGTCACCAAGCGCGCCGCCGCCGACCGCGAGCGCATGGCCTCCGGCGCGGCCAGCGCGAAGGAACTCGAGGGACTCCAGAGCGAACTCCAATCGCTCGCCCGCCGCCAAGGCACCCTCGAAGACGACGAGCTCGAGTTCATGGAGCGCCGCGAAGCGCTCGAATCCGAACTCGAGGCCACCCGCCGCCAGACCACCGAGGCCCAGAACGCCCTCGACGCCGCCGAGGCCGCGCGCGCGGGCGCCCTCGCCGAGATCGAGGCCGAGGCCGACACCGCGGGGGCCGACCGCATCACGCTGACCTCCTCGATCCCCGGCAGGCTCGTCGAGCTCTACGAGAGCATCCACGCCCGCCAGCCGATCGCCGCCGCCGAACTCGTCGGGCGCCGCTGCGGCTCCTGCCGCATCGAGAAGCCCCCGGCCGACATGGCGCCCATCCGCGCCGCCGCCATCGACGAGGTCCTGCGCTGCGAGGAGTGCGGTGCCGTCCTCATCCGCACCGAGCTGCCCTCGAACGGACCGAAGACCAGCGCCTCCGAGGAGGAGCTCAGGAAGTACACGTAGGCGATGCACCCGGACGACGGGAAAGGGGCGGACCGCTCGGTCCGCCCCTTTCCCGTCGCTTCACCACCGGTGCTCTACCAGCGCGCTCCGCCCTTCGCTTCAGGGCGGAAGGGAATTCAAGACTTGCTGAACTCGGCCCAGCGCTCCACGAGCGCCATGGCCGCGCCCTCGTCGACCGCCTTCGCGGCCCTCTTCAACCCGGCCTCGAGCATCGCCCGCCGGCGGGCCACATCGTGCAGGTCGACGTCGTTGACCAGGCCCTCGCGCGAGGCCAGGGCCGCCGCGGCGTTGATGAGCACGGCGTCGCGCACCGATCCGCCCTTGCCGGCGAACACCTCGCGCGCGACGTTCGTGTTGAAATCCAGATCCCCGCCGCGCAGCGCCTCGGGGCCGGCCTTGACCAGACCGAACTCCTCGGCGTCGATGCTGCCCTCGGTGACCCTGCCGCCCGAGACCACCCATTCGGTGGTCGTCGACGAGGTCGAGATCTCGTCCAGGCCGTCGTCGCCGCGGACGACGAACACCGACGCGCCCCGCTCCGCGAACACCTGCGCCATCAGCGGCGCCATCCGCGGGTCCGCGCAGCCGATGAGGCCGGACTTCGGCTGGCCCGGATTCGTCAGCGGCCCGAGCACGTTGAACACCGTCGGGATGCCGAGCGCGGCCCGGACGGGACCGGCGTGGCGCATGCCCGGGTGGAACGACTTCGCGAAGCAGAAACCGATGCCGACCTCGCGGACCGACGCCTCGACCCGGGTGGCCGAGGCCTCCAGGTCCACGCCGAGCGCCTCCAGCAGGTCGGCCGAGCCGACCGAGGAGGAGGCCGAGCGGTTGCCGTGCTTGATCACCGGCACGCCGGCGGCGGCCACGATGATCGCCGCCATCGTCGAGATGTTGACGCTGTTCGAGCCGTCGCCGCCGGTGCCGACGATGTCGACCGCCACACCGAGGTCCGACAGGTCGATGCGCGTCGTCTCCGCGAGCATCCGGCCGGCGATCGCCGCGATCTCCTGAGCCGTCTCGCCCTTTGAGCGCAACAGCACCGCGAACGCCGCCAGCTGCGCCGGATCGGCGTTGCCGGCCATGATCTGTGCCATCGCCCAGTCGGCGCTGGCCTCGTCGAGATGGCCGCCGCCGGACAGGCGCGAGAGGACATCGGGCCAGGTTGTGTCAGTCATGAGGGCTCCAGAGACGGTCGACTCAGGCGGCCCGCTGGGCGGGCACTCCCGCCGAGCGGCGGTTGACCAGCAAGTCTACAACCGTCTCCCCGGTGGTCACGGGGTTGAGCGGGTGGGTCAACACGGCGTCGGCCCGCGACCACGCCGCCAGCCACCGGTCGGCCGCGCGCGCGACCACCACCGCGAGCGTCGGGGGCTCGTCGAACTCGTCGCGCAGCTGGCGGGCGATGCCCATGCCGCCGGCGGGCTGCGCCTCGCCGTCGAGCAGGACCAGATCGATCTCGTACTGGTCGATGAGAGCCACGGCATCGTCGTAGTCGCCGGCCACGGCGTACTCGATCCTGACGCCTTCGGCGGGCTCGTCTCCGATCGCGGATCGCATCTGCTCGATCACGGACGGCTGATGACTGTAGAGCAGCACTGCGTACTCAGTCGTTGAGGTACTCACGCCTCGCATATTAAACCGGCCACACTCAAATGGGAAGAGCGGCGCGGCCACTTCCGCGCATCGGTGCGCCCACATTGGTCGAACGGCGGGTGACCTGCGGAGTCGATGAGCCGAGGCCGGGAGCCTACCGTCGAGGGACACGCGCGAAAAACACACCCCATGCAGAGGTAGCGACCGCACAACCGTAATAATGTGCGCGTGACTGCCGCCGAAGCAACTATCGACCCCAGCCGAATCCACTCACTGTCGCGGCCCAACGTCGTCAGTGTCGGCACCATCGTGTGGTTGAGCAGCGAACTCATGTTCTTTGCGGGCCTGTTCGCGATGTACTTCTCCATCCGCGCCGCGGACCCGGGGCTGTGGACCGAGGCGACCGGGCACCTCAACGTGCCGTACGCCCTCTTCTTCACCGTGATCCTGGTGGCCTCGTCGGTCACCTGCCAGATGGGCGTCTTCGCCGCCGAGAAGGGCGACGTCTACGCGCTCAGGCGCTGGTTCGCGATCACCTTCGTCATGGGGCTCATCTTCGTGCTCGGCCAGGTCAACGAGTACCGGCAGCTCGTGCTCGAGGGCTACACCATCGCCTCCGACGGCTACTGGTCGATGTTCTACCTGACCACGGGCTTCCACGGTCTGCACGTGGCCGGCGGCCTGGTCGCGTTCGTCATCTTCCTCATCCGCACGACGATGGGGCGGTTCAGTCCCGCGCAGGCCACCGCGTCCATCGTGGTGTCCTACTACTGGCACTTCGTCGACGTGGTGTGGATCGCACTGTTCGCGATGATCTACTTCCTCCAGTGACCGAGCCGGGTCGAAGGCGATGAGCGTCGCGTTCGGCCGCAGTACAGTCCAGGCCCAGGCCCCGCGCCGCGGCCGATTATCCGAGAAAGGCGACGACCGTCCCCCCGGAGACGGTCGCCCGGCCGGCAGGTGGGCCCCACAGCTCGCCACCGGTCTGAGAGCTAGATAAAGGTGAGGCAACAACCGTGGCTGCATCAGCGAAACGCCGGCGAGGCTGGCGCAAGCGCCTCGGCGCGCTGGCCAGGTTCACCGGCGCGTTGGTCATCGTCGGCGGGCTCTACTCGGTGTTCTCACCGAGCTTGTACGCCCAGGAGACCGACGACGCCAACGCCATCGACTCCGAGGTCGTCAAGGGCGAGGAGCTCTACGACACGAGCTGCATCAGCTGCCATGGCGAGAACGGGGAGGGCATCGAAGGCCGCGGCCCGAGCCTCATCGGCATCGGATCGGCCGCCGTCGAATTCCAGATCAACACCGGCCGCATGCCGCTGGCCACGCAGGGCGTCCAGGCGCCCGCCGGCGAGCCGACGTTCTCAGAGGAGGAGGCCGAGTGGATCGGCGCCTACATCGAGTACCTCGGCGGCGGCTCGGCGGTGCCGCACGACCTCCAGTCGCTCGTGGAGAACGCCGACGTTGCCGAGGGCGGCGACCTGTACCGCGTCAACTGCTCGTCGTGCCACGGCTACGCCGGCGGCGGCGGGGCGCTCTCCTCGGGCGCGCACGCCCCCAACTTGGCCGACGTCAGCGATGAGGAGATCTACCAGGCGATGCTCACCGGTCCGCAGAACATGCCGGTCTTCGCCGACAACGAGCTGACCCCGGAGCAGAAGGCCGACATCATCGCCTACGTCCAGTACATCGTGAACGAGGACGCCGACCGGGGTGGTGTGTTCTCGCTCGGTCGATTCGGCCCCTCCACCGAAGGACTGGCCATCTTCCTGGTCGGCATCACTTCGCTGCTGCTGGCCACACTCTGGATTGCAGGTAAATCGTGAGTGCCCACAACGATGACAACCGGCCCGAGACCGTGGACCTGAGTGACCGGAAGCTCTCCCGCTTCGACGTCTACCGCGAGGGCCTGCGCCGCGACGGCATCGAGATCCTCCACTACGAGCCGCGCTACCCGAAGCCGGGGACGAAGGTCGAGCGCCGCATGGAGCGCATCGTCACCTCGATGTTCCTCGGCGCGGGCCTGTTCGCGACGCTGTTCGTGGTCGCCTACATCTTCTGGCCCTGGGAGTACGAGGGCGCGGCGACCTGGGGCGACCCCGAGACGTGGTACACGCCGGTCCTCGGCGTCACCCTCGGTGCGTCGCTGCTGCTGTTCGCCTTCGGTGTCCTCACCTGGGCGAAGAAGCTGCTGCCGATCGAGGAGCTCGTCCAGGACCGCCACGACGGCGGCTCCGCGCCCGACGACCGCCGCCTCGCCGAGTCCACCGTCGACAACCTGGTCGACGACCTCGGCATCAAGCGCCGCCCGTTCCTGGTGAAGGCCGCCCTGCTCGGCGCGGCCCCGCTGGGCCTGGCCGCCATCGCGCCGCTCGGCGGTCTGATCAAGGACCCCGACGACATGCTGACGGTCACCGGATGGAACGCCGACAAGTACAACGACGGCACTCCGGTCCGCCTGATGATGAAGGACGGCGCGCTGGTGCGCCCGGACATGGTCTCCACCGGCGGCCAGATCACCGTCTTCCCGGCCATCGAAGGCGGCGCGAGCAACGAGCACGCGCTGGCGCCGACGCTGCTCATCCGCCTGCGTCCGCAGGACGCGGCGGTCGCCCGGGACAACATGTACCCGATGTACCAGGACGTCGACGCCATGTGGGGCGACTTCGTCGCCTACTCCAAGATCTGCACCCACGTCGGCTGCCCCGCGAGCCTGTACGAGCAGCAGACGCAGCGTCTGCTGTGCCCGTGCCACCAGTCGCAGTTCAACGTGGTGGACAACGCGGCCCCGATCTTCGGCCCGGCCACCCGGCACCTGCCGATGCTGCCGCTGGACGTGGACGACGAGGGCTACTTCTTCGCCAAGTCGGACTTCCTGGTGCCCCCAGGGCCGGCGTTCTGGAACCGCCCGTCCCTCCCAGAGGAGGATGAACAGTGAAGCGCCGCAAAGGCACTAGCGAAAGCCTGATGACGAGGGCGGGCGGAGAGCTCGACGACCGCTTCAAGCTCGCACCGACCACCCGGGTCCTCATGAACAAGGTCTTCCCGGACCACTGGTCGTTCCTCCTGGGCGAGATCGCGCTGTTCTCGTTCATCCTGCTGCTGTTGACCGGCACCTTCCTGGCGCTGTTCTTCGAGCCGTCCATGGCCCACGTGACCTACGAGGGCTCGTACGTGCCGCTGCAGGGCGTGGGGATGTCGAAGGCCTACGAGTCGACCCTGGAGCTCTCGTTCGAGGTCCGCGGCGGGCTCATCATGCGCCAGATGCACCACTGGGCGTCGCTGCTGTTCATGGCGTCGATCCTGGTCCACATGCTGCGGATCTTCTTCACCGGCGCCTTCCGTGCGCCGCGCGAGCTCAACTGGGTCATCGGCATCGTGATGTTCTGGCTCGGGTTCTTCAACGGCTTCACCGGCTACTCGCTGCCGGACGACGGCCTCTCCGGCACCGGTCTGCGGATCGCCGAGGGCATGACCGAATCGGTTCCGTTCATCGGCCCGTGGGCCTCCGCGGCGCTGTTCGGCGGCGCGTTCCCGGGCGACTCGGTCATCTCGCTGTTCTACATCCTGCACGTGTTCGTGCTGCCGCTCGGCCTGCTGGCGCTCGTCACCGTGCACCTGGCGCTGGTGTTCGCGCAGAAGCACACGCAGTGGCCCGGACCGGGGCGCACCGAGCACAATGTGGTCGGCTACCGCTTCTTCCCGAACTACATCATGAAGCAGACCGGTTTCATGCTGCTGATCTGGGGCGTGATCGCGGCGATGGCCGGCCTGTTCCAGATCAACCCGGTCTGGCTGTTCGGGCCCTACGAAGCGTCGGTGGTGTCCTCGGGCTCCCAACCGGACTTCTACGTCATGTTCCTCGACGGCCTCATCCGGCTCTTCCCCGCCTGGGAGTTCAGGGTGCCGCCGTACTTCACGCTGCCGGCCGTGTTCTGGCCCGGCGTCGTCGGCATGGGCCTGTCGGTCATCCTGCCGCTGGCCTATCCGCTGCTGGAGCGCCGCTTCAAGAAGGACCGGGCGCATCACAACCTCCTGCAGCGTCCCCGCGACGTTCCGGCCCGCACCGGCCTCGGCGTCATGGTGGTGGCCTTCTGGCTCATCGGCGTCATCACCGGCGGCAACGACGTCTTCGCCGAGACGTTCAACATCAGCCTGAACGCGATGACGTGGGCTGGCCGCATCGGCATCGTGGTCATCCCGATCGCCCTGTACTACCTGACCTATCGGATCTGCCTGGGGCTGCAGCAGCACGACCGCGAGGTCCTGGCGCACGGCCTGGAGACGGGCATCCTCATGCGCGACCCCGAGGGCCGCTTCTACGAGGTGCACCAGCCGCTGGCCGAGCCGGACGAGCACGGCCACACCGAGCTGGAGTACGGCGGCTGGACCGTGCCCAAGAAGCTGAACCGCGTCGGGGTCCTCGAGCCCACCGACAAGGGCTTCTTCAAGTCGATCGAGGAGCCCGCCGAGAACGGCGAGCGACGCGATGAGATCGAGGCCGGCA
>NZ_BAAHCB010000017.1:11955-17892 GCF_054776215.1 Glycomyces tarimensis | reverse complement strand
CAGCGTCGGTGCCTTCGGTAGCGCCCCGGTTCGGAACCGTTCCGGTTCAGAACCGGTCGACGGTGGTGATGAGCTTGTCCGCCAACTCGTCCGGGTCGAGCTTCTCGCGTGCCAGCGCCAGGTACAGCGAGTCGAGGTCCGGGTAGCCCAGGGAGGACGCCACGCCGTGCAGCGGTTGATCCCCGGCCAGGCCCCGTCCGCGCGCGATGAGGGAGCGCCACAGCCGGTTCTTGCCGGCCTTCAGCTCGTCCTCGAACCGCTGCATCGGGATGATCGGGAGCTCGCCGGTGCTGTCGAGGTCGTCGGCGTCGCGCGAGTCGAACCAGTCGTTGATGTGCAGTTGCGCCTCGGGCGTCTTGACGTACTCCAGCCACACCTTCGAGGGCCCGTAGGGCTGCTCGTTGGTGAGGACCAGCTCGACCGAGTCGCCGTCGCGCAGCGGCTGCGACAGCGGCGCGATCTCGCCGTTGACATAGGCGGCGATGAGCCGGTGGCCCGTCGCGGGCCCCGCGCAGTAGGCGACGTCGATCGCCGTGGAGGCGCGGGGGACCATGACCTGCTCGCCGTCGCCGGTGAACACGAGGATGTCCTGGTCGGCGAGGTCGCAGCGGAGCGAGTCGAGGAACTGCCCGGAGTCGGCGACCTCGTTCTGCCACTCCAGCAGGCGCTGGAGCCACGGCAGTTGCACCTCCGCCGGATCCGAGCCGGCGCGGCCGAGGCCGGCGACGATGCCGATCTCGGCGGTCTGGTGCATCTCCTTGGTGCGGATGAGGAACTCGATCGGGACGCCGCCGGGGCCGTTGACCGCGGTGTGCAACGACTGGTACAGGTTGAACTTCTTGGCGGCGATGAGGTCGCGGAACTTCCCGCCGATGGGCTTCCACAGCTGGTGGATCGCGCCCAGGGCCGCGTAGCACTCGGTGGCGGGACCGTCGACGACCACGACCAGTCGCGGCGGGTCGGACGGTCCGGTCCCGGGGTGCTTCTGCATCTCCCGGTACACCGAGTAGGGATGGCGGGGCCGGTCGAGGAGCTTCGCGGCGACCTTGTAGCCGCGCAGCGCCCGGCGCACCTGCGGAACGATCTCGGCGACCTGCCGCGTGCGGTCGGTGTCGGAGCCGATGTGCTCCTTGATGCGCCCGAACACCTCGGGCTCCAGCGTCTCCAGGACGATGTCCTCGAGCTCGCGCTTGATGACGTAGAGGCCGAGCCGGTCGGCCAGGGGGATGAGCACGTCCTTGGTGGCCTCGGCGATGCGGATCTGGCTGGGCCGCTTCTTGAACTTGATGGTCCGCATGTTGTGGAGCCGGTCGGCGAGCTTGATGACCATGACGCGGATGTCCCGCCCGGCGGTGAGCACGAGCTTGCGGAAGGTCTCGGCCTCGGCGGCCGAGCCGAGGTGGATCTTGTCGAGCTTGGTGACGCCGTCGACCATGACCGCGATCTCGGTGCCGAAGTCGCTTCGGAGCGCCTCGAGCGAGTAGCTGGTGTCCTCGACGGTGTCGTGGAGGAGCCCTGCGGCGACGGTGGCGGTGTCGACGCCGAGGTCGGCGAGGATGGTCGCCACGGCGATCGGGTGGGTGATGTAGGGCTCGCCGGACTTGCGTGCCTGGCCCCGGTGCATCTGCTCGGCGATGCGGTAGGCCCGCCTGACCAGGAGGAGGTCGGGCTGCTCGCAGTGCGCGCGGTGGGCGGACTCGAGCTGCGCGACGCGTCCCGCCAGGTCCCACGGGTCGTCCTGTTTCGCAGACCGAGTAGCCGAAAGCAATGCGCGCAACATGAAAGCCTCCGATGCCCAAGGTTGATCGCATTCTAGATGTACAACGAACGGCCGTGAGAATCGACACTGGTGACTGTCGGATTTCGGCGGCGCCGGTGCCACCGGTGCGTGACGGACGGCAGCGTGTGCATCGCCGGAGCCGATACGCACGGGACGCCGGTGATGCGGCTGCGGCTGCGCCCGGAATGCGGCCTCGGGCCGCGAGGTGGACACTCCACCCTGCGTTCCCGTCGGACAGCGGAGCGTCCGCGAGCGATTCCCACGATACGGAATTCTATTGGGGTCCGGAGGGGACGATACCGATCCACCGCTCGGCGCCGTCGAGGGGGCACGCCCAGGCGGAGGAGACCGACACGAGCCGCACCTCCGGACGCGCCAGCCATGCGAGCAGCAACCGCGCCTCGGCGGCGTGAGCGGCGTCGGCGACGTCGCCCATCGGCTCGACGGCGCGGGCCGTCTCCACCAGCCGCTTGATGTGCGGCATCGGGTCGGCGCGCGGGGGCGTGCGCGTCGCGCCGGCGAGCAGGCCGTGGCGGATGACGGCGATCTCCCAGCCGCCGCCCTTGGCCCGTCCCGCGGCGATGATCTCCCCGGCGCCCACCAGGCCCCTGATGCGCTGCGTCGCGGCCGCGAGCGAGAGGAACGCGGCGAGCTCGTCGCGTTTGGCGGCGGCGGACTCGAACCGCTCGCTCTCGGACAGCTCCGCGAGGCGCTCGGCGACCGCGTCGGCGACCGGGGTCGGATCCCCGTCCATGGCCCTGGCGGTGTCCGCGGCGATCCGAGCGTACTGCTCGACGGTGACGGCGTGGCGGCACGGCTCGGGGCAGCGGCCGATCTCGCCGAGGACGCACGAGGAGGAGGTGCGCTTGGGGGAGAGCCTGGTGCGGCACTGGCGGATCGGCAGCGCCTCCTCCAGGGCCGCGATGGCCGCCTGCGCCTGCGTGCCCGAGGACGGGCCGAGCCGCGGCTCTCCGGGCGCGGGCGGCTTGCGCGAGACCGTCAGGCGCGGGTACGTCTCGTCGGTGAGGCGCACCCAGCTGCGGTGCTCGGGGAACTTCGCGGCCCGGTTGTAGGGCGGCTTGCCGCCGCTGATGAGCCGCAGCTCGGCGACGCCGGCCTCGAGCCGGTGGGCGCATTCGATGACCTCGACGCGCTCGGCGGAGGCGATCATGTCGCGCAGGCGCCGGCGCTGCTCGCCGGCCGAGAAGTAGCTGCGGACGCGGGCGGCGACGTCGACCGAGACGCCGATGTACAGCGCCCGGTCGTCGGCGTCGCGGAAGATGTACACGCCGGGCACGTGGGGGAGGCCCTCGGCGAGGTGGCGCTTGCGCCGCTGAAGCTCCGAGGGGATGGCCCTGCAGAACTCGGCCAGGTCGGCGTCGGTGACGACGCCGTGCCCGGTGGCCCGCTCGATGAGCCCGTGGAGGACGGCGACGGTGGCGCGGGCGTCGTCGAGCGCACGGTGGTTCGGGGTGACCTCGGAGCCGAAGAACCGCGCCAGAGTGCCCAGGCGCCGGTTGGGGACCTCGCTCTTCTCGGTGAGCCGCCTGGCCAGGACCACCGTGTCGACGACCGGCGGGCGCGGCCAGCGCGTATCGCACAGGTCGCAGGCGTGGCGCAGGAATCCGATGTCGAATCCGGCGTTGTGCGCCACGAGCGTCGCCCCGGCGGCGAACTCGAGGAACGACGGCAGCACCGCCTCGATGCCGGGTGCCTCGGCGACCATGTCGTCGGTGATGCCGGTCAGGCGCGTCACCCGCGGATCGATCGGCTCACCCGGATTCACCAATGTGGAGAACTCTCCGAGCACCTTGCCGCCCTTGACCTTCACCGCGCCGATCTCGGTGATCCCGCACGCGTCGGCCGCCAGCCCGGTGGTCTCGAGGTCGACCACGCAGAAGGTCACCTCGGACAGCGGGGTTCCCAGGCTCAATAGCGACGGCTGCTCGTAGCCCGAACTCACTCCGCTTTCGTACACGGCCAAAAGACTACGGGCGTCATGTGACAGTCCCGTCGCGGCGGTTGTTCGAACGTCGCGGCCATCGCACCCGTTCCCGCAGGCCCGCTACGCGATTCGCCGTCCGGCCCTGGCGTTCGGCGAGCCTCGTCGCCAGCGACGTCGGCCACAACCGCGCCTGGAGCCGCGTGCGGGCGTCCGAGCCCCGGTCCAGTGACGCGCGCAGATCCGTCAGCGCCGCCGGCAGCGTCGTCGTGTCGGCTCCGCGACCGGAGTACCGGTCGAACTCCACGGCCGAGGCGAGCGCCTCCGCCGCGGGCCTCGCGTCCGGCACGGCTTCCGCGAGCGTGGCCGCCGCCTGCCTCGGCGTCAGCGCGTCACCGATGGCCGCACCGTAATCGACGGAGAGGTCGACGGTCTCGTCCCAGGCGCTCTGCGCCGAGAGCCGCGTGGGCCCGAGCCGGGAGCGTCGCAGGCCCGAGCGCCACAGCGCGGGGATGAACGGCACCGCCAGCAGCCCGAGCAGCGCCAGCCAGGCCGGGTTCGGCCCGCCCGGCCCGCCGGGGGCCGCCTGCCCCGGCGCGGTCCGCTGCTCGTCGGGCTGGAGCTCCTCGGCGAGGGTCGGCTCCTCGTTCGCCTGCGCGGACGGGTTCGTGTCCGCGGCGGGCTCCTCGGTGGCGCCGCCGGGCTCGTCCGCCTCGCTCGGCTCGGACGACCACGGGAAGTTCACCGGGTCCGCCACGCCGCCGCCGGGGGTCGGATCGAACGGGACCCAGCCGGGGCCCTCGAAGTAGACCTCGACCCAGGCGTGGAAGTTGTCGCTGGTGACCGTCCAGGCGCCGTCCGAGTAGTTGCCCGTGGTCAGCCCGATGGCGACGCGGGCGGGAACGTCGGACTCCCGCAGCATCCACGCCATGGTCGCGGCGTACTGCTGGCAGTAGCCCTGCCGCGTCTCCAGGAAGTTGAGGACGGCCTCCTCGCTGCCGGCGTCGGCGGTCTCCAGCGAGTAGGAGAAGCCGTTGGCGGGGGAGAGGAAGTCCAGGGTCGCGAGGACTTTCTGGTGGGTCGTGTCGGCCTCCGCGAACACCGTCTCGGCGAGCGTCGTGAGCTCGGGGACGTTCGGGTGGGCGGTGTTGCGGTCGAACCTGGGGTCGTCGGGCGCCATCTCCGGGGCCCGATCGAGCGTGCCCGCGTCCCAGTCGGGGTCGGTGTACTGGAGCGTGTAGCCGTCGACGTCCGCGAGGCTCGAGTCCTCGCTGGCGATGACCCCGGTGAAGGGCTCGACGCCCCACTCGTCGCCGAGCGTGATCTCGGTCGGCCGCCCGTACACCGGCGCGACCTGGTCGGGCAGTGCCAGGTTCTCGATCTCGGCCGTGTAGAGGTCGCCGCCGCCGTAGGTCAGCGAGTCCAGCGGATCGAGGTCGTCGTAGCCCGAGGGGTGGAAACCCTCGTTGGTGAGCACGTCGGCGACGTGCATCCGCAGGTAGCGCGGCGAGGGGTCGTCGGTGGTGATGCGCAGGACGTCGACCGGATCGGGCCGGTTGAGCGAGCCCGAGAGCTGCGCCCACGGGTCGAGCGCGCCCAGCGCGTCCTCGCCCGCGCCGGGCCCGTCGCCGTAGCCCTGCGCGACCTGGTCGACCAGGCCCGAGGTATTGGTCGGCACGACCGCCAGCAGCAGCAGCGTGATCGCCACGAACACCGCCGCGCTCACGCGTGCGGTGGCCGCCAGCGGCGAGGGGAAGCGCGGCCCGACGAGCTTGCCGGCGCCCGTGAAGCGGTGCCCGAAGCGCGAGATGCGCCGCAGGTTGTCGTCGGCGAGGACCCACAGGTAGGCCACCGCCGGCAGGACGAACCAGAACCATGCCGTCGCGTCCGGCGCGACCGACACCGGCACGAGGTACATGGTCAGCAGCGTCAGCCCCGACAGCGCCGGGGTGCGCAGACCGACGATGAACATGTCGTGGAGGATCGCGACCGACCCCACGCCCAACATCGTCAGGAACAGGATCCCGCCCTCGGGGTCCACCGGCGGGGCCATCATGATGATGTCGTTGACCCCGTGGCCCATGAGCGTGAGCCAGTGCGCGAACGTGTCCGGCGTGGGCATGAGGAACAGGATCGCGGTGCCGTCGTTGAACAGCGCCGTCAAGACGAGCAGCAGCGCGGCGCCCATCGCGAGGGTCTGGAGGCCCTGCCCGCG
>NZ_BAAHCB010000017.1:4732-11905 GCF_054776215.1 Glycomyces tarimensis | reverse complement strand
CGGGACCGTCCAGCCGAGCCCCGTGAAGATCCCCGCCAACGGCGTCAGCGTCAGACACAGGCTCGCCGCCGCCACCATCGTCGCGTGCCGCTGTCCGCTCACGCCGAGACCGCCTTCCACATGCCCAGTTGTGTCCACAGCCGGCGCAGCTCCACGCCCGAGACGACAGGCACGACCTGCCAGCCGGCGCTCATCAGCGCCGCCGCGGCGGCCCGGTGCTGCTCGGCGAAGGCCCGCTCCCGCGGGTCGTGGCGCGCGTCGTGCCGCTGCATCCACCGCGTCGGATCGAGCAGCAGCGCCGTGCAGTGGCCGCCGCGCTTGGCGAGCCGCCCCAGCGAAGCGGCCTCCTCGGGCGTCAGGTGCCCCATGAGCGCCACGATCGCCGATACCGAGCGGTGCCGCTGCGTCTTCTCGACCACCTGCGACAACGGCGCGTCCGAAGTGGGCGCCACCGTCGCCAGATACCGCATCGCCAGGCTGTAGTCGCCTTGGTGGCAATCGAACTCGGACAGCGCGGTGACCAGGCGCGGGGCCAGGCCGTCGCGCGCCATCCGCACGGTGGCCGAGGCCGCGGCGTTCACCATCCACTCGAAGCTCGACAGCTCGCCCTCGCCGCGGTGCGCACCGCGCCGCAGGTCCAGCAGGATCGCGGCCGAGTTCTCCCACGGCTGCTCCTCGCGGCGCACCATGAGCTCGCCGCGGTGCGCGCTGGCCTTCCAGTGGACGCGGCGCAGGTCGTCGCCGTGGCGGTACTCGCGCACCGCGATGTCGTCGTTACCGGTGATCGCCACGGCCTGCGCCTGCGACTCACCCGAGGACAGACCCGCTCCGCCGGGCAGTCGCAGGCTCGGCAGTCGCTCGATGCGCGGGGTGACGATGAGCTCCGTGGTCATCGGGAACTCCTGGTTCGACACCGCCAGCCCGAACGGGTCGGAGCAGCGCACCGACAGCGGCCCGAGCTCATAGGCCCCCCGCATGCCCGCCGTGATCGCGTAGTTGACGACGCTGCGCGCGCCGGGAGCGAGCCGCTCCAAGACCAGGCGGGGCCGGTTGCCCAACCGGTAGGGGATGCGGTCCTCCAGCATCAGCGCGGGCGGACGACGCCGACCGGTGTTCCGGATGCCCAGACGCACCTGCGTGGGCTGCCCCGCCTCGATCTGCGCGGGGTTGAGCACCCGGTTCGACTCAAGGGTGGGCCTCGTCCACCGCAGCATCACCAGGCCGCCGAGCGGCGCGATCGCCGCGAGCATCGCCGCGCGCAGCAGGTCGCCCTCGCCCACCAGCAGCGCGGTGAGTCCTACCGCGGCGCTCACCGCCAGCAGCGTCTTGCCGCGCCCGGTGAGCTCCACCGCTAGTACCTCCCCGGCTGGGACACCACCGGGACGTGACGGAGTATCTCCGCCACGATCGAAGCCGCGTCGTTGCCGCCCATAGTGGTCTCGGTGGTGGGGATGAGGCGGTGCGCGATGATCGGCACCGCGAGCTGCTGGACGTCGTCGGGCAGCGCGAAGTCGCGCCCGTCCATCGCCGCGAGCACCCGCGCGCAGCGCAGCAGCTGCAGTGTGGCGCGAGGGCTCGCGCCCAGGCGGAGCTGCGCGTTCGCGCGCGTCGCGGCGATGAGGTCGACCGCATAGCGCTTCAGCTCGGGCGCGAGATGCACCGCGCGGGCCGTGGCGATCATGCGGACGATCGTCTCGCCGGTGCACACCGGCTTGAGCGCCTCGAGGGGGTTGAACTCCCCGCGGTGGTCGAGCATCGCCAGCTCGGCGTTCACATCCGGGTAGCCGATCGCCAGCCGGGCCGTGAACCGGTCGCGCTGCGCCTCGGGCAGGGGATAGGTGCCCTCCATCTCGACCGGGTTCTGCGTCGCGATGACCATGAACGGGCTGCGCAGCTTGTAGGTGTTCCCGTCGATGGTGACCTGGCGCTCCTCCATGCACTCCAAGAGCGCCGCCTGGGTCTTCGGGCTCGCCCGGTTGATCTCGTCGCCCAGGATGAGGTTGCCGAAGATCGCGCCCGGCTTGAAGACGAAGTCGCGTTGCTCGGGGTCGTAGATGCTCACGCCGGTGACGTCCGACGGCAGCAGGTCGGGAGTGAACTGGATCCGGCGCACCGAGCAGTCCACCGAGCGGGCCAGTGCCTTGGCCAACTGGGTCTTGCCCACTCCGGGCACGTCCTCCAGCAGCAGGTGGCCCTCGGCGAGCATCACGGCCAGCGCCAGGCGGATCGTGTGGGCCTTTCCCTCGATCACCCACTCGACGTTGCTCAAGATCGCCTCGGCGGTGGCCTTGAACTCCTGCGGACTCAACGGCCCGGGGTGCTGCACCTGCTGCGCTGGGGATGACTCGAACGCCAATGGTCCTCCCGGGGAAGTCTCTGCGGTGGGATGTGTCGCGCCGTGATCGTCGCTTGCCCGCAATCGTACTCGGACGCGGCCAGAGCTCGCGCCACGCCGAATGGCCGGGGCGACCTGCGCGGCGATCAGCTACACTGGTGGCATGTCTCGGCGTTTCGAGCTTCTTCTTACGTAGCCGTGCGGGTATAGAACCGGCACGGCGCCCCTGCTCTTGCTCTTCGCAGGGGTTTTTTGCTGTCTGCGGTTCTGTACCCTCACAACGCCGATCGAATCCCGAGAAGCACCGAATACACAGGATGACCCATGAGCGAACCGATGTCCCCGCCCGCCACTCCCCGCCCGGACCGGAGTGAACGCGGCGCCTTCAAGTACGACGCCCGTCTGGCCAATGAGATCGAGCCTCGCTGGCAGGACCGCTGGGACACCGAGCGGACCTTCCGCGCCCCGAACCCGACCGGTCCGCTCGCCGAGCCGGACCACCCCCGCGCCGGCGCGCCGAAGCAGTTCGTCATGGACATGTTCCCCTACCCCTCCGGGGAAGGCCTGCACGTGGGACACCCGCTGGGCTACATCGCCACCGACGTGTACACGCGCTACCTGCGCATGGCCGGCTACAACGTGCTGCACCCGATGGGCTTCGACGCGTTCGGGCTGCCCACCGAGCAGTACGCCGTCGCCACCGGCCGCCAGCCCGCCGAGATCACCGCGGAGAACATCAGCCGCTACAAGGAGCAGCTGCGCGTTCTGGGCATGGGCTACGACACGCGCAGGGAGTTCGCCACCACCGATCCCGACTATTTCAAGTGGACCCAGTGGATCTTCCTGCAGATCTTCAACTCCTACTACGACGAGGAGGCCGACAAGGCCAGGCCCGTCGAGGAGCTGATCGCGAAGTTCGAGTCCGGTGAGCGCCAGACCCCCGACGGCCGCCCCTGGCCCGAACTGAGCGAGGTCGAGCGGCGCCGCGTCATCGACGGCCACCGCCTGGCCTACGTGACCGAGGCACCCGTGAACTGGTGCCCCGGCCTGGGCACGGTGCTGTCCAACGAGGAGGTCACCGCTGAAGGCCGCTCCGAGCGTGGCAACTTCCCCGTCTACACCCGCACGCTGAAGCAGTGGATGCTGCGCATCACCGCCTACGCCGACCGGCTGCTGCGCGACCTGGACGACCTGGACTGGACCGACTCGCTGAAGTCGATGCAGCGCAACTGGATCGGCAAGTCCACCGGCGCCTATGTCGACTTCGCGACGTACGCCGGCGACATCCGCGTGTTCACCACCCGGCCCGACACGCTGTTCGGCGCCACCTACATGGTGCTGGCCCCCGAGCACGAGCTGGTCGACGCGCTGACCGCCGAGACCTGGCCGGCCGACGTCCCCGAGGCCTGGACCGGCGGCCACGACACCCCGGCCGCCGCCGTCGCCGCCTACCGAGCGACGGCCTCCGCGAAGACCGACGTCGAGCGCCAGGCCGACGCCAAGGTCAAGACCGGCGTGTTCACCGGCGGCTACGCGACCAACCCGGTCAACGGCGAGAGCGTGCCGGTCTTCATCGCCGACTACGTCCTGGCCGGCTACGGCACCGGCGCGATCATGGCCGTCCCCGCCCACGACGAGCGCGACTTCGCGTTCGCCAAGGCGTTCGACATCCCGATCCGCCAGGTCGTCGCAGGCGAGGAGCAGTGGGACGGCGAGGCGGCCTACACGGACAACGTCTCCGGCCGCTGCGTGAACTCCGACTTCCTGGACGGCCTGGCCGTCCCCGAAGCCAAGGAGCGCGTCACCGAGTGGCTGCTCGAGCACCGACGCGGCGAGGGCGCCACCACGTTCCGCCTGCGCGACTGGCTGTTCAGTCGCCAGCGATACTGGGGCGAGCCGTTCCCCATCGTCTACGACGAGACCGGCCTGCCCGTCGCGCTGCCCGAAGAGCACCTGCCGGTCGAGCTGCCCGAGATGGACGACTTCTCGCCGAAGACCTTCGAGCCCGACGACGCCGACACCGCGCCCGAGCCGCCGCTGGGCCGCGCCAAGGACTGGGTCGAGGTCGAACTGGACCTGGGCGACGGGCCGAAGACCTACCGCCGCGAGGTCAACACCATGCCCAACTGGGCCGGTTCCTCCTGGTATGAGCTGCGCTACACCGATCCGACGTCCACCGACCGGATCGCCGAAGCGAGCAACGAGTCCTACTGGATGGGCCCGCAGGGCGCCGAGGACGTCGGCGGCGTCGACCTGTACATCGGCGGCGTCGAACATGCCGTACTGCACCTGCTGTACGCCCGGTTCTGGCAGAAGGTCCTGTTCGACCTGGGGCACGTCTCCAGCCGCGAGCCCTTCCGCCGCCTGTTCAACCAGGGGTACATCCAGGCCTGGGCCTACACCGACGAACGGGGCGTCTACGTCCCGGCCGACGAGGTCGAGGAGCGCGACGGCGCCTACTTCTACCAGGGCCAGAAGGTCAACCGCGAGTACGGCAAGATCGGCAAGTCGCTGAAGAACGTCGTCTCCCCCGACGGCGTCTGCGCCGAGTACGGGGCCGACACCTTCCGCGTCTACGAGATGTCGATGGGCCCGCTGGCCGACTCCAAGCCCTGGGAGACCCGCGCGATCGTCGGCTCGCAGCGCTTCCTGCAGCGCCTGTGGCGCAACATCATCGACGAGGACACCGGTGATGTCACCGTTTCCGACGCCGAGCCGTCCGCGGCGACGCTGAAGGAACTGCACCGGACCATCGCCGGAGTCCGCGAGGACTACCGGCACCTGCGGATGAACACCGCCGTCGCCAAGCTGATCACGCTGAACAACCACCTGACCGGCCTGGACGAGGTGCCGCGCGGCGTCGCCGAAGCGCTGGTGCTGATGACCGCCCCGGTCGCCCCGCACATCGCCGAGGAGCTGTGGGAGCGCCTGGGGCGCACCGGCGGGATCGCCTACGCCGACTTCCCGGTGGCCGAGGACCGCTACCTGGTCGAGGACACCGCGACGTACCCGGTCCAGGTCAACGGGAAGGTCCGCGGGCGCATCGAGGTCGGCGCCGACGCGAGCGAGGAGGCGGTGCGCGAGGCCGCGCTGGCCGAGGAGAAGGTCGCCGCGAACCTGGCGGGCAAGGACGTCAAGAAGGTCATCGTCGTGCCCGGCCGGATGGTCTCGATCGTCGCGAAGTAGCCGCCTGAGGGCGCGGGCCGCTCGGTGCCCGCGCCCCCGGCTCGGTGATGCGGCAAGGGTTCGGGGGGACCCATACTCGCGAGTCATTGACATAGGTCGATGTATCCCATACGCTGTGGGCACGCATGGGAGCGAAGCGCTCCCATTTATGACCATCGCCTCGTCCCCTCACGCGCGGCAAGAGCTTTGAGGAGCAACCGTGCTGCAAACTCGTACCCGCCGCCGAGCCTGGATAGCGGGATTCGTCACCGTGGTCATGGCCGGACTCGGCGTCGCCATGTCGACCCAGTTCGCCCATGCCCAGTCCACGCTCCGAAGCGGCGCCGACGCCCTCGGCATCGACATCGGCGTCGCCGTCAACGACAGTCTGCTGCAGAACGACTCGACGTACCGCAACACCGTGGCGACGCAGTTCAACTCGGTGACCGCCGAGAACGGCATGAAGATGGAAGCGGTGCAGCCCTCGCAGGGCAACTTCGACTTCTCGCAGGGCGACCGGCTGGTCCAGTTCGCCCAGCAGAACAACATGACGGTCCACGGCCACACCCTCGTCTGGCACAGCCAGAGCCCGAACTGGGTTGAGAACCTCTCGGGCTCGGCACTGCAGCAGGCGATGCAGAACCACATCACGACCACGATGAACCACTGGGAAGGCGACGTCGACTCCTGGGACGTCGTCAACGAGGTCGTGGGCGACAACAACGGCCAGCTGCGCGACTCGTTCTGGCTTCAGGGCATGGGCGAGGGCTACATCCAGCAGGCCTTCGAGTACGCCCGGCAGGCCGACCCGAGCGCCGACCTGTACATGAACGACTACTCCATCGACGGCATCAACGCCAAGTCGGACCGGTACTACCAACTCGCGCAGGGCCTGGTCAACCAGGGGCTGCTCGACGGCATGGGCTTCCAGGCCCACCTGATCCTCGGCCAGGTGCCCGGCAACATGGAGCAGAACCTCCAGCGCTTCGCGGACCTCGGTCTCAAGGTCCGCATCACCGAGCTGGACGTCCGCATCCAGATGCCCGCCTCCCAGCAGGAGCTCGAGCAGCAGGCGCAGGACTATGAGCGGGTGGTCGACATCTGCACGAACGTCGCCGACTGCTCGGGTGTGACCGTGTGGGGCCTGCGCGACGGCGACTCGTGGGTGCCGGACGTCTTCGACGGCTTCGGAGCGCCGCTGCTGTACAACGACAACTACACCACCAAGCCGGCCTACGACGCGGTGCTCTCGGCCCTCGGCGGCACCGACAACCCGCCGCCGACCACCACCCCGCCCCCGGACAACGGCACCACCACGCCGCCGCCGACCGGATCGGACTGCACGGCCGCGATCGACGTGGTCAACGAATGGGGATCGGGCTGGCAGGCGAACGTCTCGGTGACCGCCGGCAGCGGCGGCACGAACGGGTGGACGCTCAACTGGACCTGGCCCAGCGGCCAGAGCGTCAGCAGCTCCTGGAACGTCGACCTCACCCAGTCCGGATCGTCGGTGACCGCCTCCGACGTGGGATGGAACGGCAATATCGCCGCCGGGCAGACCCAGCAGGTCTTCGGATTCATCGGCTCCGGCTCGGCCGCCGAGCCGACGGTGACCTGCACCGCGGGTTGACCGGACCGAAGCCGACGAAAGCCGGGCCCCGGGACGCGCGTCC
>NZ_BAAHCB010000017.1:0-4724 GCF_054776215.1 Glycomyces tarimensis | reverse complement strand
CCCGGCTCCGTTCGTGCTAGCTCAGTTCGGCCTGGAACATCCAGGACTGCTTCTCGAGCTCGGCCGTGATGCCGATGAGCAGGTCCTGGGTGACCGGGTCGGCCGACTCCGTGGCGTCGATGCGCTCGCGCATCTTGCTGATGATCGAGGTGTAGGCGTCGATGAACAGCGCGATCACGTCGGTGTCGGCGATCTGCCCCGGATCGATCTTCGGGACCGAGGACTCCGAGGAGACGGTCGAGGCCCGGCCGTCGGCGCTCGCGCCGATGGCGATGGCCCGCTCGGCCACGGCGTCAGCGCTGTTGCGCGCCGTCGTGACGGTCTCGTCGAGCTGAAGGTGCAGCGATCTGAAGTTCTTGCCGTAGACGTTCCAGTGGGCCTGCTTCCCGATCAGTGACAGGTCGATGAGGTCCACCAACGCGCCCTGCAGCGCGGAAGCGGTGATATCCCGATTTTCATCGGAAAGGCTGGAGCGAACGGTCGTCATATCGGCACCTCGCAAGGAACTCTCGTTTCTTCCAGTGTCTCAGTTCAGCGTAATAGGGTGATACCCGTGGGGGAGCCAAGTAATGCAAAGCCCCCTGATGCAGTTTGTTGGATTACTCGATAAACTAAAGATGATCGCGCACCTGACCCTCGGCTCAGGGCGGCGCGAGGCGCACAGCTAGCAGGATCACCCGAACCGCAGGAGTCACGAATGCCTTACCGCCCACCGCTGGTCGCACGCGAGTTCTTCGTCGCCGACCCCCCGGAACTGCCGCAGCGCGCCCCCGGTGAGCAGGGGCTCTCTGCCGTCAAGGCCGCCCAGGTCGTCGACTCGGGGCCCTCGTCGGTCACCTTGAGGGCCTCCACCTCCGCCGGTGAGGAACTCTACGTCGGCCTCAGCGTCGCCGGCGAGGGCGTCATCCGCACCCGGCTGTCCGCCGACCCCGCCGCGCGGCCGGCCGCCTCCAAGATCATCGAGATGGTCCACCCCGGCTCCTACGAGGGCGCGAAGGTCACCGTCGACGGCGACGCGCTCGTGGTCGACGCCGGCTCCGTGCGCGCCGTCGCCACCCTCGGCGAGTGGTCCCTGCGCTACACCGACGCCGCCGGCAAGACCCTCGTCGGTCAGAACCCCGGCGAGGTCGACATCTCCGGGCGCCTGCGCACCCTCCCGTTCGGCCGCTCCCTGGTCGGCGGCGAGCCCGCGGCCTACCACGAGTCGTTCACCTGCGCCCCCGACGAGGCCTTCGCCGGCTTCGGCGAGCGCTTCGCGCCGCTGAACGCCCGCGGCCAGCGTCCCCTGATGTGGAACTTCGACGCGTTCGGCTCCGAGTCCATCCGCGCCTACAAGAACGTCCCGGTCTACATGTCCGACCGCGGCTACGGCATCGTCGTCAACTCCGGCTCGCCGGTCGAGTTCGACATGGCCCAGCAGACCCACGCCGCCGTCGAGATCCTCGTCCCCGACGACGTCCTCGAGTACTTCGTCATCGCAGGCCCCACCCCGGTCGAGATCCTCGACCGCTTCGACGGCCTCACCTCCCGCCCGGTGCTGCCGCCCAAGTGGGCCTTCGGCACCTGGATCTCCTCGGGCTTCTTCGTCGACAGCCACGAGCGGGTCATGGACCGCGCCAAGAAGATCCGCGAGCGCGGCATCCCCTGCGACGTGCTCCATCTCGACACGTTCTGGCAGCACGAGCCGCACTGGTCCGACATGCAGTGGGACCCGGCCCAGTTCCCCGAGCCCGAGAAGATGCTCGCCGACCTGGCCGAGCAGGGCTTCAAGGTCTGCCTGTGGATGAACTCCTACATCTCCCACAAGTCACCGCTCTTCGCCGAGGGCGACGAGAAGGGCTACTTCCTGCGGAACTCGGGCGGCGAGACCTACGTCGCCGACGTCTGGCACGGCTCGCACGAGGCCAGCGGCATCGTGGACTTCACCAACCCCGACGCCGTCGAATGGTGGAAGGAACTCCTGCGCGGGCCGCTCCGGGCCGGCGCGGCGCTGTACAAGACCGACTTCGCCGAGGGCGTCCCGGCCGACGCCGTCGCCTGCAACGGCATGAGCGGCACCGAGCTGCACAACGTCTACACGCTGCTGTACAACGACGCCGTCTGCGAGGTCACCCGCGAGATCCACGGCTACGACTTCGTGTGGGCCCGCTCGTCCTTCCTCGGCGGCCAGCGCCACCCCGCGCAGTGGTCCGGCGACGTCCAGACCTCCTGGGCCGGGCTCGGCGGCACCATCCGCGGCGGCCTGTCCCACGGCCTGTCCGGCATGCCGTTCTGGTCGCACGACACCGGCGGCTTCAACGGCACGCCCACCGACGAGCTGTACATCCGCTGGGCCCAGTTCGGCGCGCTCTCGCCGCTGCTGCGCTACCACGGCACCACCACCCGCGAGCTGTGGGAGTTCTCGCCCGAGGCTGAGCGGCTCGCGGCCGACTCGCTCAAGCTGCGGTACTCGCTCATGCCGTACCTCTACTCTGCAGCGGTGCGCTCCTCGCGCACCGGCGAGCCGATGCTGCGCGCCCTCAGCGTCGACGACCCGAGCGACCCGGTCGCCTGGAACGCCGACCAGGAGTACCGCCTCGGCACCGACCTCCTCGTCGCCCCGGTCAACGACCCGTCCGGCGAGCGCAAGGTCTACCTGCCCAAGGGCCAGTGGATCGACTTCTGGACCAAGGAGGTCGTCACCGGCGGCCGCTACATCGACACCCGGCACGGCCTCGAGACCTTCCCCGTCTTCGTGCGCTACGGCGCGATCATCCCGCGCGTCGCTCCCTCCGACCGCATCGGCGACGGACCGTTCGAGGCGATCACGCTCGAGGTGTGGGGCACGCCGACCGGCGGCACCGTGCTCTCCGACGTCGACGGCGACACGGAAGTTTCGGTGGAAGTTTCCGAAAGTATCGCCACCCTCGTCGTGACCGGGCCCGCCGACATCAGTAAGGTGGTCGTCATCGATGTCGAAGGCAAGCCCGAAAAGGTCGACCTGGAGCGTTCATGACCCTAGTCGCGGGAGTTGACTCCTCAACGCAGTCAACGAAAGTCCTGCTCGTAGAGGCCGAGACCGGCGAAATCGTCGACTCCGCCAAGGCCCCCCATCCCGACGGCACCGAATGCCATCCCGACCACTGGTGGGACGCCCTCCAGGAGGCCGGCAAGGGCCTTTTGGACCGCGCCGAGGCCGTATCGGTCTCGGGCCAGCAGCACGGGATGGTCGTCCTCGACGAACACGACGACATCATCCGGCCCGCCCTGCTGTGGAACGACACCCGGTCGGCGCCGCAGGCCGAACGCCTCACCGCCGAAGGCGGCGGATCCGAGACGTGGGCCGAGGAGACCGGACTGGTGCCGGTGGCCTCGTTCACCGTCACCAAGCTCGCCTGGCTCGCCGAACACGAGCCCGAGAACGCCGCGCGCGTCAAGTCCGTCATGCTCCCGCACGACTGGCTGACCATGAAGCTGCGCGGCGCGACCGCGGCCGAGGCCACCACGGACCGATCCGACGCCTCCGGCACGGGCTACTGGTCGCCGGTGACGGGGGAGTACCTGACGAACAAGCTCACCGGGGCGCTCGGCCACAACGCGGCGCTGCCGCGTGTGGCCGCCCCGAACGAGATCGTCGGCCGCACCCCGGGCGGCACGGCCCTCGCGCCGGGTACCGGCGACAACGCCGGAGCCGCGCTGGGCCTCGGCCTCGGCACCGGCGACGTCGCGGTCTCCCTCGGCACCTCCGGCACGGTCTTCGGCGTCTCCGAGGCGCGCGCGGCCGACCCCTCGGGCCAGGTCGCCGGCTTCGCGGACGCCACCGGCAAGTTCCTGCCGCTGGTCACCACGCTCAACGCCGCCCGCGTGCTCGACACCGTCCGCGGTCTGCTCGGCGTCGACCACGACGAGTTCGACGCGCTCGCGCTGTCGGCCGAGCCCGGCGCGGGCGGACTCACGCTCCTGCCGTACCTCGACGGCGAGCGCACGCCCAACCGCCCCAACGCCAGCGGGGTCCTCAGCGGACTGACGACCCGCGTCACGCGCGCCGACATGGCCCGCGCCGCCGTCGAAGGCATGCTCTCGGCCCTCGCCGACGGCATCGCCGCCGTCGAGGCGCAGGGACTCGACGCCCGGCGCGTCCTGCTCATCGGCGGCGCCTCGGCCTCCAAGGCCGTCCGCGAGATCGCGCCGACGGTCTTCGGCATGGACGTGGAAGTCCCCCCGTCGGCCGAGTACGTGGCCCTCGGCGCGGCCAAGCAGGCCGCCTGGGCGCTGTCGGGCCAGGCCGCCCCGCCACAGTGGAATGTAGGGGACACGGCGCACTACAGCGGTACCGGTACGGCCGCGACTGCTGTGTCCGAGCAGTATTCGACGCTCAGGGGCGAGACCGCCTCATGGGCGTCCCATCAGTGAGCAGCAAAGGACAAAGCATCATGAGTGACGAGCTCAAACCGGCGCCCGAGGACAAGTTCTCGTTCGGGATCTGGACGGTCGGCTGGGCGGCCCAAGACGTGTTCGGGCCCGCGACGCGGGCGCCGATGGCGGCCGACCGGGCCGTGCGCAAGCTCGCCGAGATCGGCGCGTACGGCGTGAACTTCCACGACAACGACGTGTTCGACTTCGACGCGAGCGAATCGGAGCGCGAGGAGAAGATCAGCGCCTTCCGCAAGGCCCTCGACGAGACGGGCCTGAAGGTCACGACGGCGACGACGAACCTGTTCGGCCACCCGATCTTCAAGGACGGC
>NZ_BAAHCB010000016.1:0-40957 GCF_054776215.1 Glycomyces tarimensis | reverse complement strand
GCCGTCCTTGAAGATCGGGTGGCCGAACAGGTTCGTCGTCGCCGTCGTGACCTTCAGGCCGGTGTCGTCCAGGGCCTTGCGGAAGGCGCCGATCTTGGCGTCCTTCTCGGCGTCGTCGAAGTCGAACACGTCGTTGTCGTGGAAGTTCACGCCGTACGCGCCGATCTCGGCGAGCTTGCGCACGGCCCGGTCGGCCGCCATCGGCGCCCGCGTCGCGGGACCGAACACGTCTTGGGCCGCCCAACCGACCGTCCAGATCCCGAACGAGAACTTGTCCTCGGGGACGGGCGTGTACTTGTCGCTCATGGTGTCTGTCCTTTGCTGCTTCAGTTGTCGGTGATGTCGACGCCGGTGGTCATGACGCGCTCACCGTCGATCGTGCGAACCTTGCCGGTGATCCGGAACTGTTCGGCGAGCGGCAGGTCGAGGCTCGAGTGCCCGACCGCGACGGTGAAGGCGCCCGGCTCGACGATGCGCCTGCCGGCGCGCCCGGTGAACGAGGTGCGGTCGGCGTGGAGGCGGAAGGTGACGCGCTTGGTCTCGCCGGCGTCGAGGTCGAGGCGGGCGTAGCCGACCAGTTCGCGCACCGGCCGGGTCACCTGTGCGACCTCGTCGGACAGGTAGAGCTGGACGACGTCGCCGCCGGCGCGCTCGCCGGTGTTGGTCACGCAGACCGACACCAGCACCTCGCCGTCGTTCGCGATGGTGTGGTCGCTCAGGCGCAGGTCGCCGTATTCGAAGCTCGTGTACGACTTGCCGTGCCCGAACGGGTAGAGCGGTGTCGGGTCGATATTGGACACGCCTTCGCTGTGGTGCCCGAGCGGCGGGGCGATGTAGGTGCCCGGCTGACCGCCTCCGATGGCGGGGACACCGACCGGCAGGTGGCCGCTGGGGTTGATCCGTCCGGACAGGACGCCCGCGATGGCCGCGCCGCCCTCCTCGCCGGGCAGGAACGCCTGCACGACGGCGGAGCAGCGCCCGGCGAAGTCGCCGAGGGCGTAGGGGCGGCCCGAGACCACGACGAGGACCGTCGGGGTGCCGGTGGCGAGCACGGCCTCGACGAGATCGGCCTGAGCGCCCGGGAGCCCCAGGTCGAGCGCGTCGCAGCCCTCACCGGAGGTGCCGCGCCCGAACAGCCGGGCGAGGTCGCCGACGGCCAGGACGGCCACGTCGGCGGCTTCGGCCGCGGCCGCTGCGGCGGCGATGCCGCTGCGGTCGAGGTCGCGGATCGGGGCGCCCGGGGTGTGGTCGATGGTCGCCTCGGGCAGTTCGGCGCGGAGGGTCTCCAGCAGGGAGCGCACTTCGACGCCGGTGCCCTCCTCTTCCTTCTGGGACAGCACGTGGTTGGGGAAGGAGTAGCAGCCCATGAACGTCCACGGGTTGTCGCCGGTCGGGCCGATGAGGGCGATGTCGCTCTTCCCGGCGGGCAGGGGCAGGATGCCGTCGTTGTCGAGCAGCACGACCGACTTCTCGGCGATCTCGGCGGCCAGCGCCCGGTTGCCTTCGCTGTCGAGGTCGACCTGCGGGTTCGGGGCCGGCAGTTCGGGCTCGGCGTCGAGCAGTCCGAGTTCGGCCTTCTGGTGCAGTACGCGGCGCACGGCGGTGTCGACGACCGCTTCGTCGAGTTCGCCGGAGGCGACCTTGTCGACCAGGCGGGTGTAGGCGTCGGCGCCGGGCAGTTCGACGTCGATGCCGGCCTCGAGCGCCACGGCGCCGGAGTCGGTGCGGTCGGCGGTGACGCGGTGCATCATGTCGAGGAAGGCGATGGCCCAGTAGTCGGAGACGACGGTGCCGGTGAAGCCCCATTGCTCCCGGAGGGTCCCGGTGAGCAGTTCGCGGTTGGCCGCGGCGGGCACGCCGTCGACGTCGGCGTAGGAGTTCATGACCGAGCGGGTGCCGCCCAGGCGCACGGCCATCTCGAACGGCGGGAGGATGATGTCGGCGAACTCTCTGGGGCCCATGGAGACGGGCGCGTGGTTGCGGGCGGCCCGGGAGGCGGAGTAACCGGCGAAGTGCTTCAGGGTGGCGATGACGCCGGCCGATTCGAGGCCGCGCACGTACGCGGTGCCGGTGGTGCCGACGAGGTAGGGGTCCTCTCCCATGGTCTCTTCGACGCGGCCCCACCGGTAGTCGCGGACGACGTCCATGACCGGTGAGAGTCCCTGGTGGACGCCGACGGCGCGCATGTCGGCGCCGATGCGCGCGGCCATGCGCTCGGTGAGCTCGGGGTCGAAGGCCGCGGCCCAGGCCAGCGACGTCGGGTAGACCGTCGCGCCGTAGGTGGTGAAGCCGGTCAGGCACTCCTCGTGGGCGATGGCGGGGATGCCGAGTCGGCTCAGCTCGACGATGCGCCGCTGCATCCGCTCGAGCTTCTCGGCCCCTTCGGCGGCGGTGACCGGCCCGGTGCCGAAGGCGCGGGTGATGTGGCCGAGCCCGTTCGCGACCGCCTTGTCGAAGTCCTCGACCGCGCCGCGCATGGCGTCCTCCATCGGCGCGACGCCGCCGTCGGCGCCGCCGCTCTCGGTGGGCTCGCCGCCGTCGCCCTCATCGATGTGCGGCGGCCAGAAGCTGCCGAGCTGGCCGAGCTTCTCCTCGAGGGTCATGGTCGCGAGCAGCGCCTCCACCCGCTCGGCGGGGGTGGCCGCCGGATCGCGCCAGTCGGTGGACTTTGCCATGGTGGAACTCTCTCTTTCGTTATTTTCCGAATCCGGCGGTCAGGCCGGACACCAGTTGTCGGCGGGCGACGATGTACGCGGCGAGCATCGGCAGGACCGACAGGACGACGGCGGCGAGCACGGCCGGGACGTCGATGCCGAACTGGCCCTGGAAGCTCCACAGCGACAGCGGGATGACGCGGGTCGAGGCGCTCTGGGTGAGCACCAGCGGGAACAGGAAGCTGTTCCAGACCTGGAGCGTCTGGTAGACCCCGACGGTCGCCAGCGCGGGCCGCGAGAGCGGCACGACCAGGCGCAGCAGGATCTTCCATTCGGTGGCGCCGTCCATGCGCATGGACTCGAACAGCGACTCGGGGATCTCGCGCAGGAAGTTCGTCAGGATCAGCAGCGTCAGCGGGATGGCGAACGCGATCGACGGCAGGATGAGCGCGAGCAGCGTGTCGTAGAGCCCGAG
This sequence comes from Glycomyces tarimensis, assembly GCF_054776215.1. Classification (NCBI taxonomy): domain Bacteria; kingdom Bacillati; phylum Actinomycetota; class Actinomycetes; order Glycomycetales; family Glycomycetaceae; genus Glycomyces; species Glycomyces tarimensis. The sequence continues at coordinate 37,828 of NZ_BAAHCB010000016.1, read as the reverse complement.
CTGGACGATCAGGTAGAAGACCGGGATGATCGCGGCCTGGATCGGGATGGCGATGCCCAGCAGGGCGACGCGGAAGAGCTGCCTGCCGAACGCGTTCTTGCTGCGCACGACCACGTAGGCCGCCATGATCGACACGGCGAGGGTGATGCTCACGGTGGCGACGGTGACGATGACGCTGTTGACGAAGAACAGCAGGAAGTCGTTCTCGAGCACGCGGACGTAGGCGTCGAGCGTCGCGTTCGAGGGCCACGACAGCGGGTTCTCGGAGAAGTAGTCGGCCTGCGGGCGCAGGCTCGTGACGAAGATGTAGTAGATCGGCAGGATGATGATCGCGAGCCACAGCCAGGCGCTGAGCGCACCGAGGACGTTGGGACGGGTCGAGGTGGGCTTGGACATTACGATCCCTCCGAGGCGCTGTCCATCCGGCTGGCGCCGGTGATCCGGTTCAGGCCGAGTGCGACGGCGAGCCCGACGACGACGAGGACGACCGCGAGGACGCTGGCCTGGCCCATCTCGTAGGAGCGGAAACCGGTGAGGTACATGTCGAGCGGCAGGACGCGGGTGGCGTTGCCTGGGCCGCCGCCGGTGAGCACGAAGATGAGGTCGAAGTAGGTCAGGGACCCGACGGTCATGATCGTGGTCGAGGTGACGATCGTGTACTTCAGCATCGGCAGGGTGATCCGGAAGAACTGGGCGACCGGCCCGGCCCCGTCGATGCGGGACGCCTCGTACAGCTCCTTGGGGATCTGACGGGTGCCGGCCTGGTAGATGAGCGTGTGGAACGGAATGAAGCACCACCCGATCACGAACACGACCACGTACAGGGCGAGATCAGGGTCGCCGAGCCAGTTCTGGGTGAGCAGCTCGAGGTTGAGCGCCCGGCCGGCCCCGAAGTTCGGGTCGAGCAGGGCGGTGAAGGTGATGGCCACGGCCGCGGAGCTGAACAGCAGCGGCAGGAAGAACAGTGTGGCCAGCACGGCCCGGTAGCGCTGGCGGCCGGCGAGGAAGACGCCGAGCAGGAGGCTCACCGGGGCCTGGAACACGACGCACAGGAAGGTGAGCTTGAAGGTCAGCCACAGTGCGTTGCGCGAGACCGGGTCGTTGGCGGCCGCCTCCCAGTTGCTGAGGCCGGCCCAGGTGATGGGGCCGAGGCTGTCCCAGTTGACGAAGGACAGCGCGAAGACGCCGAACAGCGGGATGACCGCGAAGACGCCGAAGAAGACCAGGGCCGGGACGGCCATCCATTTGGAGGGCCCGGCCGAGCGCGCGCCGCGGCGGCGCGCGCCCTTCCGGATCGCGTGGCTCGTGCTCGTCACAGCGTGGCGTCCATCGCCGAGGCGAACTCTTCTGCGGTCAGGTCGCCGAGGAACAGCTGGGAGAGGTTGTTCAGCAGCTCCTGCGCCTGGTCGGCGGGGAGCGCCTGGTCCCACGACAGCTGGAAGTTGGGCGCGTCGCGGACCATTTCGTAGTTGAGCGTGAGGAACTCGGCGTTGTCGGCCTCGGCGATGCGGTCCTCGATGCCGACCACGGGCGGGACGGCCCCGATCGAGAGCAGCTCTTCGATGTGCTCGTCGTCGTAGATCGCCTCGGAGAGGTAGGAGGTGGCGGTCTCCTGGGCCTCGTCGGAGTCGTGCGCGGAGACGGACCAGAAGTTGGCCGGGTTGCCGACGATGTTGTTCGGGTCGCCGATGCCGTCTTCGACGCTCGGGAAGTTCGAGAATCCGAAGCCGCCGCTCTCGACGAGGTCGGGAGCGTTGTTGACGACGTCGGGGTAGATCCAGCTGCCCTGGAGGATCATGCCGGCCGCGCCCGTGTAGACGAGGGCCTGGTCGGCTCCGGCGTCGGCGACGACGGAGGCGAAGTTGTCGCCGAAGGCGCCGACGTCGACGAGCTGGGTGATCATATCGGCGGCGCGGACCATGTCCGGGTGCGACCAGGCACCGGCCTCGCCGGCGAGGACGCGGTTGAAGCACTCGGCGCCGCCGACGCGGTCGGCGAGGTACTCGATCCACATCAGTTCGGGCCAGACGCTCTGCCCGGCCAGGGCGATCGGCGTGACGCCTTCGCTCTTGAGCGCTTCGATGGAGGACAGGAGCTCGTCCCAGGTGGTCGGCTGCTCGGTGCCGGCCGACTGGAGCACCTCGTTGTTGTAGTACATGATGATCGGCTGAGACTGGTTGTTCGGGACGGCGTAGACCCTGTCGTCGATCATGCCGGTGGCGGCCACGGACGGCAGCACGCGGTCGATGAGAGCCGAGGTGTCGTCGGTGAGGTCGATGACGTAGTCGTTCTCGACGTACTCGTTCAGTGTGGCGCCGGCCCAGCCGAAGATGAGCGTCGGCGCGTTGCCGGAGCCGATCGCGGTGCGGATCTTCTCCTTGTAGGCGTCGTTCGCGAAGTACTCGGAGGAGATCTGATTGTCCGGGTTGGCTTCGTTCCAGGATTCGAACGAGGCGCGCATGGCGGTTTCGGCCCCGCCGGTGAGTCCCCAAGCGGTCGCGCCGTCACCGCCCGGGCCACTGGGCTCGTTGCCGTTGCACGCGCTTGCGGCGGCGATGACGGGTGCCGAGGCGCCGAATGCCAGAAGGGTGCGGCGGCGAGTTCCAAGCTTCATTGCTGGAGTCCTTCCTCCGGGCCGGAGCCCGAATACTCAGTTTATGAGAAACAGTTTCGACACTGTTTCTGAATGTTTCGAACGTACGCCCTGTACATCGGTGCGTCAAGTCACAGAAGTATAAAGGACCACCCCCAGAACCAAGAAAATCGACAGACCGGGACCTCGGGCTTGGAAACTTTTTCGCGGACCGGATAGAATGACGGCACACATGAAGACAAGGTGCAAGCGATGACCAGACCGGCCAACCCCCGTGCGACGCTCGCCGCCGTCGCCGAGCGCGCGGGCGTCTCCAAGGCCACCGCCTCCAAAGTGCTCAACGGCAGGCCCGGCGTCTCCGAGGAGACGAGGCGGCAAGTGCAGCAGGCGATCGCCGAACTCGGCTACATGCCCAGCACCGGCCCGAGGGAGCCGGTCGCGCGCAACTCGATCCACGTCGTCTTCGACATGATCATCAACATGTACTCCCTGTACGTGCTCGACGGCGTCCTCAGCGCCGGCACCGAGCTGGGCGTCGACGTCGTCACCAGCGCCCTGGGCACCGGCGGCGTGGTCCCCGAGGCGTCGCTGGGCGTCGACAAGATCAAGGAGATCGCCTCACGCGGCCACTCCGGCCTCATCGTGGTGACCACCCAGCTGACCGGCGAGGAGATCGCCCTGTGCGAGAGCCTCGGGCTGCCGCTGGTGGTCATCGACCCGCTCAACCCCCTCGACGACCGCGTCACCAGCGTCGGCGCCACCAACTGGGCCGGCGGCGTGCAGGCGACCCGGCACCTGCTGAAGCTGGGGCACCGGCGCATCGCCTTCGCGGGCGGACCCGAGCACTCCGTCCCCGGCCGCGAGCGCCTGCACGGCTACCGCGAGGCGCTGGAGACGGCCGGCCTGACGCCCGATCCGCTGCTGACGAGCCACGGCGCCTTCGCGCCCGAGACCGGATCGAAGGCCGCGGAGTTCCTGCTGGACATGGCCGAGCCGCCGACGGCGATCTTCGCCGGCAGCGACGTCATCGCCTTGGGCGCCCTGCGCGTCGCCCAGCACCGCGGAATGGCGATCCCGGGCGACTTGAGCATCGTCGGCTTCGACGACGTCTACGGCGTCATGTGGACCGAACCGGCGCTCACCACCGTCCGCCAGCCGCTGCGCCAGATGGGCCGCGTCGCCGCGCGCACGGTCCTCGGCCTGGCCGACGGCAAGCGCCCCGACTCCCACCACGTCCAGCTGGCGACGAGCCTGGTCGTCCGCGAGTCGACCGCCCCGCCCCGAGACTGACCCGTGCGTTGCGTTCCCGAGCCGCGGCGTATATGCTGTTCCATTAAATCGATTCAATTAGATGTATCGATGGCGGCGCTTCCGTGGAAACCCGGCATCTCCACGCCGACGCCGCTGTTTCCCACCACCCGGTGGGAGCGGTGCCCCGCACCGTCCACAATGCGAAACGCGCGGAGTCAACATGCGAAACCCCCCGACGAGACGATGGAAGACCCTGGCGGCCGTGTCCGCGGCCGCCCTGGCAGTGACGGTGCCGGCGGTGTGGGCCGTCGGCGCCAACGCCGCCACCGGATGCTCGGTCACCTACACGGTGGCGAATCAATGGCCCGGCGGCTTCACCGCCGGGGTCGAGGTGACGAACCTGGGCGACCCTGTCAGCTCCTGGACCCTCGAGTGGGACTACGGCGCCGGCCAGCAGATCACCAGCGCCTGGAACGCCGACGTCGCGCAGTCCGGCTCGTCCGTGACCGCCGAGAACCTCTCGTACAACGGCACCATCGCCGGCGGCGGCACCGTCGGCTTCGGCTTCAACGGCTCGTGGTCGTCCTCGAATCCGGCACCGACCGCGTTCACGCTCAACGGCGTCGCCTGCGACGGCGCGGTGGACCCCACCGGCGAGCCGACCACCGACGAACCGACCTCCGAGGAGCCCACCGACGATCCGACCGGGGAGCCCGGTCAAGGCGGCGACGGGAACCACCAGGCCGAGGCGCTCACGCGCGGCGTGACGGTCGTGCCCTCGGGCGGCGGCAACCTCGTCAGCTGGCGGCTGCTCGGCACCGACGACGAGAACACGGCCTTCAACGTCTACCGCGACGGCACCAAGCTGCACTCCTCGCCGATCACCGGCGCGACGAACTACCTCGACAGCGGCGGCTCGTCCGGCGCGCAGTACAGCGTCAGCGCCGTGACCGGCGGGAGCGAGGGCTCTGAAGCGGGCGCAGAGGTCCGGTTCAACTCCTCCGGCTACTTCGACATCCCGATCCAGCGGCCTTCGGGCAGCGGCTTCACCTACGAGGCCAACGACGCCAGCGTCGGCGACCTGGACGGTGACGGCGACTACGAGTACATCGTCAAGTGGTACCCGTCGAACGCCAAGGACAACTCGCAGTCCGGGGTCACCGGCAACACGATCATCGACGCCTACCGGCTCGACGGCACGCGTCTGTGGCGGATCGACCTGGGGCGCAATATCCGCTCCGGCGCGCACTACACGCAGTTCCAGGTGTACGACTACGACGGTGACGGCGACGCCGAGATCGCCATGAAGACCGCCGACGCCACCGTTGACGGCCGGGGCGGCGTCATCGGCAACGCGAGCGCCGACCACCGCAACGGCGACGGCTACGTGCTGGCCGGCCCGGAGTACCTGACGATCTTCGACGGGCGCACCGGTGCGGCGATCGACACCGTGGACTACCAGCCGCCGCGCGGCAACGTCTCGAACTGGGGCGACAACTACGGCAACCGCGTCGACCGGTTCCTCGCCGGCACCGCGTACCTGGACGGCGCGAGCCCGTCGATGATCTTCGCCCGCGGCTACTACACGCGCTCGGTGATCTGGGCGGTCGACTTCGACGGCCAGAACCTGTCCACGCGCTGGATCTTCGACTCGGACCAGGCCGGTTCGCAGTACGCGGGCCAAGGCGCGCACAGTCTCTCGATCGCCGACCTCAACGGCGACGGCCGCCAGGACGTCGTCTACGGGGCGATGGCGATCGGCTCGGACGGCCGGGCGCTGTGGAACACCAGGTTCGGCCACGGGGACGCGCTGCACGTGAGCGACTTCGTGCCGAGCCGCAGCGGCCAGGAGGTGTTCATGGTGCACGAGAGCGGCAGCCAGCCGTCCTCCAGCCTCGTCGCCGCGAACGGGACGGTCCTGTTCCAGACGAGCCCGAGCGGCGACAACGGCCGCGGCGTGGCCGCGAACGTCGATGCCGGCAACCCGGGCGCGGAGTATTGGTCCTCGAATGTCAGCGGCCTGCTGAACGCCTCGGGGTCCAACATCGGCTCCAAGCCGAGCTCGGCGAACTTCCTGGCATGGTGGGACGGCGACGGCGAGCGGGAGCTGCTGGACGACACCCACATCGACAACCACTCCCCCGGCCAGCGCCTGCTGACCGGCTCGGGCGTGTCGTCGAACAACGGCACCAAGGCGAACCCGGCGCTCTCGGCGGACCTGTTCGGCGACTGGCGCGAAGAGGTGATCTGGCGGACCAGCGACTCCTCGGCGCTGCGGATCTACGCCACGCCGCACGAAACGGACCTGCGCATCGCGACGCTGATGCACGACCCGCAGTACCGTGTGGCGATCGCGTGGCAGAACACCGCTTACAACCAGCCGCCGCACCCGAGCTTCTACATCGGCAGCGACATGTCGGCCGCCCCTTGGCCGGACATCTTCACGCCGTAGGGCCTGCGATCGTGAGGGGCGGGCCCGGCCGGGCCCGCCCCTCACGCGTATGCGCTAACTCGGCGTAGCGCCGGTGATGGTGAGCTGGTACGGGAACGGGTCGCCGACCCCGACTTCCCACATCGGATAGTTCCGGTGCTCCGACGGGGTCGCCGCGACGACGAGCATCAGGTGCGTCTCACCGCTCTGGAGGCTGAGGCTCGCGGTCTCGCCGGGCGAGAACTGCCCGCCGTAGCGGACCGAGAAGTCGGAGCCGACGGCGACGAGCTGGAAGCGCCAGTCCGCGCCGGAGAGGTTCGACAGGCCCTGGAGCTGGACGCTCACTGCTCCCCCGCTCGGGTCGAGCCGGAAGATGTTGTGCCCGTACTGGTGCGGGGCGTCGCCGTTCGCGACCCGGTACTGGTCGCCGCCCTGGCTCTGCAGCGGATCGGTGTGCAGCGGCCGGTAGGAGCCGCTCCCCCACAGGTCGCCGCGGATCGCCTGGCCGTCGGTGAAGTCGTACACGACCTGCCGGGACGCGTAGTCGCCGATGAGCTCGGCGAACCCTTCGTGGTCCAGGCCGAGGACGCGTTTGATCGTGTCGATCGGGTGCTCGTTCTGCCGCGCCTCGTACCAGAACCGGTCGATGACCTCCGGGCCGTAGGTGTCGCGGATGGTGTTGAACAGCATCCAGTCGCCGTAGTAGGTCTCCTGGGCGAGCCAGCGGAAGTGCTGGCGGTCGAGGTAGTAGCCGGAGCCGCGGACGACATCCGGTCGCTTCATGCGGGCCATGTAGTTGGCGTGCGCCTCCCACACGGGCCCGGCCACCGGGTTGCCGTGGCCCCAGCCGCCGCCGTTGCCGTTGGCGGCGTTCATGTCGCTGGCGTAGACCTGCAGGACGTGGTTGAACTCGTGCGACTCGACCCAGTCGTCCCAGGTCTTGTCGTAGGGCATGCACATGTGGCCCAGCCCTATGTCGTCCGCGCCGGCCCAGTTGGCCCTCGGGAGGAAGTCCCCGGACCAGGAGCCGCACAGATAGAGGTTGATCCGGTAGTCCCCACCGGGGTCGTGCTGGGCGGGATCGACCCAGCCGACCTCGTCGACGTAGAAGTCCCAGATCTCCTCCATGTGGTTCGCGACCCACTGGGGGTAGTTGTCGTAGCCGCGCTGCCGGCCCCAGTCGACCACGTCGACGGCGTCGCCCCAGCGGACGGTGAAGTTCTCGGACTCGACGAAGTTGCCGGTCTCGGCGCCGGCATCGGTGAGCAGGCGCGGGACGCGGGACTGCTTCTGCTGCTGGGGCAGGTCGGTGGTGGGTGCGTCGGTGGTGGGCGGCTCGGTGGGGCCGGTGACGTCGCCGCCGCATTCCCGGCCGTTGAGTCTGAAGGCGGCGGGTTCACCGGCGGAGCCGGTGACGATCAGGCCGAACGCCCCGCGGGTCTCGCCGGCCGCGACGGCCGCGTTCCAGCCGACGTCGGAGCCGGTGAACGTCGGGCCGGACTGGCTCCAGTCGACGTTCCAGGCGCTCTGGACGGTGGAGCCGGCCGGCAGGTCGAACTCGATGGTCCAGCCGTCGATGGCGCTGGAGCCTGCCGTGATGGCGACGTCGGCCTGGTGGCCGTTGCCCCATTCGCTGACGATGTCGTATTCGACGGCCTCGCAGGCGGCGGCGTGCGCCGGGTTCGCCGCCACGACTGCCAGCATGCCGGCGGTGAGCGCGCCGCAGGCGAGTGCGACGGCCCCGAGCCGCCGGTGTCGTCCGCGGACTTGTCGGTCTTCCATGGGAAGTCCCCTTCCTCAGTGCGACCGAAAACGCCCGAAAGCGTTTTCGGACATTTACAAGTGTGGATATTATGCCGTATAGGGCGGCACCGATGGAAGACTCTGGCGTTTTCCGAAACTCTTGGAGACCGCAGTGAGCCCCGGCGCGCGCCGGGGCTCACGGGAGGTCGTGGACTGTTCGATGCCGGCGGCTCCCCCGCCACGGCTCCGGTTCCGGCCGCCAAGAGGGCGACTCCGGCCGGTGCGCTGAGCCCGGTTCTTCACCTATGCAAGCGCCAGAACGCGGAGCCGGCCCGGAGGCCTCAGGCGTCTCCGGGCCGGCTCGGACGGCCGCTACGCGGGCGTGCAGGTCACCTCCGGTGAGGCGCTCGGGCCGGTGGCGATGAAGCCCGAGGCGCTCCGGGCCTGCCCGGCGGCGACGTTGCCGTTCCATCCCACGTCGGAGACGGTCACCGAGGAGCCGTTCGCGGTGAGGTCGGCGTTCCAGGAGCTGGTGATGCGCTGGCCGCCCGGCCATGTCCACGTCAGAGTCCAGCCGTCGATGCTTTCGGATCCGGCAGTCACCGAAACGCTGCCCTGCCAGCCCGAGCCCCAGTCGCCCGCGACCTCGACGGTGGCCTCGCATCCGCCTTCGGCGGGCTCGCTCGGCTCGTCGGTGATGGGATCGGTCGGCTCCTCGACGGGGTCGTCGAGGCCGAAGAAGTCCATGACGTACGGCGCCATCTGGGCGGTGATCACGTTGTGGCCGACGCCTTCGACGCTGATCGCCTCGACCGGCGCCTGGGAGCCGGTGCCGCCGTATCGGGTCCGGTTCCAGTTCGACTGCGGCCGGTCGTTGAACGACGGCGTCCGGGAGACGCCGTGGACGTTCGTCCACTGCTTGATCTGCTCGTCGAAGTTGGGGTAGCGCAGGGTGTCGTCCTCAGTGCCGTGCCAGGTCTGCATGCGCGGGCGCTCCCCGCTGTAACCGGGGTAGGCGCCCCGCACCAGGTCGCCCCACTGCTGCGGGGTGCGGACGATCTGGCCGCCCGCGCACTCGGAGTTCCACTCCGAACCGTTGGTCGTCGCGAAGCACCCGAAGGGGACTCCGGCGAAGGCCGAGCCGGCCTCGAAGACGTCGGGGTAGAGGCCGAGGAGGACGTTGGTCATCATCGCGCCCGACGAGACGCCCGTCGCGAAGACGCGGTCCTCGTCGATCGTGTAGTTCGACTCGACCCAGTCGATCATGGACTTGATGCTCACCGGGTCGCTGCCGCCGTCGCGCGTCAGCGCCTGGGGCGAGGCGACGTCGAAGCACTTGCTGCTGCGGGTGACCGAGGGGTAGAGCACGATGAAGCCGTGCTGCTCGGCCAGTCTGGCGTATTCGGTGCCGTTGTAGAAGTCCGGGCCCGAGCCGGTGCACCAGTGGACGCCCACCAGGAGCGGCGCTTCGGCTAGCACGTTGTCCGGCACGTACAGGTACATCTCGAGGTTGCCGGGGTTGGCGCCGAAGTCGGTGACCTGGGTGAGCTGCGCGGTCGGCACCGGGCTGGTCTGCGCCTCGGCCTGCCTCGGCAGAGTGAGGGCGAGAAGTGCGGCGGCGATGACGCACAGCGCGGTCGCCAGGGCCACCGCGCTGAGTCTGATCGACGAAGACATGGGGTATTCCTTGTCTGGCACGCGGCAGCGGTCATAGCAGCGCTCCCAAACACCGGACGCCCGTCGACCTGTGCCGCGAAAGCCGAGCAATCGAGGACAATGTCATGAGGGTCCGCACAGAATATATCGATTCACGTCTATACACAACCGCCGCAGTGGCATTGCCTCGGAACTGGAAGCCTCACCGCAATCGCGAGAGAACCAGTTCGACCGCCTCGGCACCGATCACGGGGATGCCGTATCGGCGGGCCTTGGTCGCCTTGCCGGACATGGAATCGGCGTCCGCGGCCACCACGAGCGCGGTCTGCTTCGTGACATTGGGCGCCACGCGCAGACCGGCCGACTCCAGCCGATCGGCCCAGTACTGTTTGGACTCCGCGAACGAGCCGGTGAGGACCACCAGGTCTCCTTGCTTCAGTTCGTGCCGAATGCCGCGCTGGGGTGGCGCCTCAGTGGTCGTGGCCGACTGGAGCGCCCGATCGACCTCGTCGCCCGGCAACGACAAGAGCGCCGCCACGAGCTTGAGGTCGTCCCGCTCGGCATCGCTGACGACGCCGTCCTCCACAGCGGCCGCGGCCAATGCCTCGAGGTAGCCGCGGTGCAGCTTGAGCGCCGTCCCTCGCGTGATCCCCAGCTCTGCGGCCAGCGCCACGAGCTCGTCGGCCTCCGCGGCCGAGACGTGCCGGTCGATGAGCGCGCGGTCGAGCATGGACAGATAGACGTCCGCCTGTGGCGGGTCGGGCACGCGCGGCAAGTGGTCGACGAGGCGTCCGAGGAAGTCCGCACCTCCGGCGGCACCGGCGCCGCGCTGCACCGTCTCGCAGACCACGGTGGGCAGCTTCGGCCAGCACAGCTGCCGAGCGACCTCGCTCAGCTCGGCCCATGGAGGGACCACGCTCGTGCTGCCGAGGTAGAACGTCAGCAGTCGGGCCGTCGCCAGGACGTCGGAGAGCGCCTCGTGCGGCCGGTCGTTGCCGATGCCGGCCTCCTCGCAGCAGTCCGCGAGGGAGCGCCGCACACCAGGGAGAAAGTGCGACGCCCATTGCATGGTGCACAGGCCGCATTCGGTGAGGTTCGGGATCGCGACGCCGAGCCGGCCGTATTCACCGGCGAGCATCCGGCTGTCGAAGGCGATGTTGTGCGCGACCGGAATCCTTCCGGCGAGGCGCGCGAGGACTTCGCCGGCGATCTGGTCGAACGTCGGCGCCTTGCGGACGTCGGCGGCTCTGATGCCGTGCAGCTCCTGCGGGCCGAGATCGCGCCGGGGATTGACGAGCGTGGCCCAGCGGTCGGTGACCTTGCCGTCTTCGTCGACGTGCGCCACGGCGATCTCGACGATTCGGTCCTTGCTGTACAGACCGGTTGTCTCCACATCGAACACCGCATACATGACGCTCCGATTCGCCTCCTCAACGCTGAGTGACTCAACTGTATCGAGGCCCGCTCAGGCGGCGACTTGCCCGCCTTTGGGCCGGTGTCAGATGACGGCGTTGACGGGGACCTCCAGCAGCGGCCCGGAACACGCCTCGCCTTCGGCGACGACCATGGGCTGGTCTCGGTACTCGATCTCGTCCTCGATGCGCGCCAAGGTCTTCTCCCATTCGCCGAGGGTGCCCGACACTCGAACGGGGCCCATCGGAATGACGATCTGCTCGTCCCCGGCCGAGACCGACACGGGCGCACCCGCGATGTGCAGCTCGGAGTTGAGTCCGAGCGAGGCGTCCTGCAGCGCCGAGTACAGCTCGGGCAGATCGCAGACGCCCTCCCACTTCCGGCCGTCGGCGAGCACCTCGACGTGCAGTTGGTCGTCGCCGCCTTCGGGGACCACGTATGTGAAGTCCACGACGAGGCCCTCCATCGGGTCGGTCGTCTGGCCGGCTTGGAGGAGCCGTTGCGGCCGTAGCCGGTCGAGGATCGCGTTCATGGCGTCGGCGAGCATTTCGCGGCGGCGGGCCAGGAAGGCTCGGTACTCGGTGACTTCCCACAGCGACCGGTCGGCCGGGATCGAGTGCGCAAGTAGCTCGCTCTCGGGCAGCTTGAGGGCCGGAAGGTAGTCGACCGGGCGCTTCGCGCTGATGCTGCGGTTGGCTCGCCCGGCGATGAAGACGAGATTGGCCAGGTCGTTGATCTCGGTCCTGCTGTATCCGCTGTCGCTGCGCCGCAGCAGGGCCTGCGGGAACACGTGGTGGTATTCGAGCTTGTGCCCGCCCTCGGCCGCGACTGAGACGGCCGCCCCCGACCACCAGTCGTGGGCGCCTTGGGACTTGGCGGCGAGGAAGCTCAGCATGAAGTACGGACTGCCGGTCGTGCGGTCTTCGAGGTCCTTCGGCGTGACCACGAGTCGTCCGCGCGGCAGTTCGAGGCGGTCGAGGAGCCGGTTGATGCCGTCGGGTCGGCGCGCGTCGGGGATGTCCTGGCCGAGTTTCGTGTCGGTGGAGCCGCTGTAGCGGTTCCGCAGTGTGGCGGCGAGGAACCAGTACAAGACGCTGTTGGCGGCCTCGGCCTCCATCGGCTCATCGGAGCGCTCGCCGAGCAGCACCACGAGCGGCAGCAGTACGACCAGCGATTTGAGGAGGCTGCTGTGGGTGACGCCGAGGTTCTCCTTCAGCAGCGGCACCAGGTGCCGCAGGCCGCGCCGCACGGTCTCCCATCCGGCGTCGAGTTCCTCGTCGGTCTTCGAGAGCAGCTGCTTGTTGGACGCCGGAGTGAGGCCGCGTCCGAGGACGGCGGCGGTGAGGGCGCGTGCCAGGAACGGCAGGTCCAGGTCGGCCCAGCCGCGTTCGGTCCAGTACGCGGCCTCCTCCTCGAGTTGGGAGAGCGTTCCGGGCCGTCGGGCCGAGAGTGTCGCCAGCGCGAGGTCCATGCGCTTGAGGGGTCTGCCGCTGTTGATGCGGATGAAGATCTCGGAGACCTCTTCGTATTCGAAGTCGCCGAGGATCTCCAGGTGCACCGTCCGCTCCTTGATCTTCGCGAGTCGCGACAGGCGCTCGTGGATGACGCTCTGGCCGAGTTCGGTAAGCCGCTCGGCGAGGCTCATAGTGAGTTCGAAAGCGTCGAGCTTGCCGGCGACGATGTCGTGGACCTTGAGCCATCGGGCGTCGGCGACGGTCGAGGCGCTCTGGTTCTGGAACCGCTCGGTCTCCACGTTGAACACGATCTGGGCGGACCGGTGGTCGTTGAAGACCCGGTGCAGGGACGTGAGGCGCTGCTGGCCGTCGAGCAGGTACAGCGGTGCGCTGTTCTCGGCGGGGGCGGCGTCGATGTCGGCTTCACGCGTCAGCGGAGCGATGTCGGCGCGCCAGAACAGGAGCGAGCCGATCGGGTAGCCGCGGTACAGCGAGTCGATGAACGTCGCGACCTGGGTCGGTTTCCACACGTAACCGCGTTGCACCTCGGGCAGTTTGACGGCTCCGGTCGAAATCTGGGGCACCAAATGGGAGAGTTGCCAGGTGGTGGATTCGAGTCGCACGGGGTGGATTCCTTCCTTGGTCACCGGTCGAGGTGAAGCAGCGGTGTGGGTTCGCCGGACCAGGTGAAGACGACCTCGTCGCGTGCGCGGGTAGCGGCGACGAAGAGCAGGTTCCTGGCCTTGTCGGTCTCGAGCTCGTAGCGCTGGGGGTCGGTGTCGGCGAGCTTGCGCACGTGGCTGTACGGGAAGTGCTCGGCACCGATGCCGCAGATCATCATGAACCGGTATTCGAGTCCTTTGAGGCGATGCATGGTGCCGACGTGGACGGCGTCGGCTCCGGGGCTGCGCTCGGGCGAGAGGGCACGCGCGGTGATGCCTTCGGCGCGGAGGACGGCGATGACCTTGTCGATCATGGCCTTGGTCGGGACGGTCACGGCGACGCCGCTGGGCGGGTGTTCGGCGGTCCACGCCTTCACTTGGGCGGCGATCTCGACGAGCTCGTCGTCCGGCGTCGGCTGTGGCCTGAACTGCGGTTTCGCGCCGCTCATGACCGAGCGATATCCGGCGAGGCTGTCGAGGTCGCCGTCGAGGTCGTCGGCCTTCGCGTCGGCTTCGATGGCGAGGGCGGTGGTGAGGATCTCCTTGGTGGTGCGGTAGTTCAGGGTCAGCCGCTTGGAGCGGCCTCTGATGTCGACGCCGAGCCGGCCGAGCGTGACGGGTTGTCCGTAGATGCGTTGGAAGGTGTCGCCGGCGATGAAGAGGTCGTCGGCGTCCTCGGGTGCGAGGGCGCGCAGGAGCCGCCAGTGCGCGGCGGTGAGGTCTTGGGCCTCGTCGATGACGATGTGCCGGTAGCGGTAGCGGCCTTTGAAGCGGTGTTCCTCGGCGAGCGCGGTGGCGGCGCGCAGTTGGGGCCAGCACCAGGCGTCCTCGTCGGCGAGCCGCTGGTTGAACCGTTCGACGAGGTCCCACACGCGGGCACGTTGGAGTCGGTTGAGTCTGCGGGGACGCCTGATGCGGCGGGCCTGGAAGTACTCGGATCGGCTGGTGAGGAGCTGCGCGCAGATGACGTCGGTCCATTCGCCGAGGAGGAATTCACCGTCGAGTTCGGTCTCGCCGACCTGCCGGCACAGCTCGTTCCACCATCCGCGCATTTCACGGTCGTCGAGCGGGCGTCCGAGCCGACGGCCGTCTTCGACGGCGAGGCGATAGACGACGCTGTCGAGGTGTTCGACGTCGACGCGGTTCATGGCGTCCTCGTCCAGCAGCAGGCCCAGTTTGTTCCTGAGGTCGGCGGCGAGGTTCTTGGTGAAGGTGGTGAGCAGGACGCGGCCGTCCGAGTCGGCTTTGCGGGCGAGGCGGGCGGCGCGGTGGAGTGCGACGACGGTCTTGCCGGTGCCGGGGCCGCCGCTGACGCGCGCCGGTCCTTTGTAAGTGCGGTCGATGATGCGCTTCTGCGTCGGGTGGGGCCAGACGCGCCAGGCATCGAAGCCGTCGTCGAGCATGGCGGCGACGGCTCGGTCTGAGCTGGTGACCATGCTGGCTTCGCGGCTGACGGCGGTCTCGAGGTCGGTGGTGTCGACCGGACCGGTCGCCTTGACGGGGGCGGTGATGAGGTCTTCGACCTCGTCGAGGCTGAAGCCGGCGTCGAGCGCCCTGAGGACTTCAGCGGTGTGGTGTGGCGCGACGGCGCAGAAGGCTGTCAGCTGCGATTCGCTCGTGATCTGTCGGATGGACGGCATGAGCGGTTCGGCGACGCCGAGGTCGAGCAGTTCGGCGTCGGTATAGGGCTCGAACAGCCCGACCGTCGCGGGGGCCTTCGGTTTGGTCTCGGTTCTAGGCCGGACCTGCTCGGGCGCGGAGGCGCTGACGGCGTCGCGGAGGTCGTCGTGGTCGAGCACTTCGAAGGCGCCGGTGACGCGGTTGACGACCGGTTCGTAGCGGTCGTCGAGCCGGTCGTAGGCCGATCCTCTCGCTTCGACGGCGATGAGCGCGAAGTGGGCGTGGCCGATCTTGCACATGATGGCCCGGTAGTCGTCGGTGATGCGGGCGGACCACAGGCCGCGATTCCCCTTGAGCTGCTTGAGTCGCAAACCGGGTTGGTTCATGTTGGCGCAGAACTTGGACTGGAAGTCCGCGAAGCGGTCGCGGACCACTCGGTCGAGCTTGTCGAGATGTCGGGTGGCGTTGCTCTGGATCGTCAACATCGCGTTCTGACGTTCGGCCATGGCGGCTCCCGGTCGTCATCGAGGGGCGGGCGTGGTCCGTATCGGCGTTCGGAGGAGGGGCGCTGATCTTACCGTGTGTCGCACCGAAGGGGCGCTCCGTGTCCCTCCTTTGAGGGACACGGAGCGGGCCCCGTCAGATCCGTTCGAGGACACCTGCGCTGACAAGGGCTTTCAGGTGTTCGGCGGTGCGTTGGGGAGCGGCTCCGCCCTTGACGAGCACGCCGGCCTCGAGGTTGTGTTCGAGGCCGGAGCCGGTGAAATTCGCGCTGGTGACGAGGAGGGTGTCGGCGTCGGCCAGAGCGAGTTTGGCATGGAGCTTGGCGTCTTCGGGCCGGGCCGCTGGCGTCCAGGTGTAGCGCTTGACGCCGTTCAGACTCGCGAACGCGTGGGCGGGTTCGGACCCGGCGATGGCCGAGCCGGCTCCGGCGAGCGTTTCGATCGCCAGGGAGACGGCCACACCGCGGTCGAGTGCCGAGGAGAGGCCCGCGAGGAGGTCCCGGTGCGGCTTGGCGGAGTACGTCGACAGCCACAGTTCGCGCCGGCTGGCTGCGATGACGCCGAGGAGCGCCCTGAGCGTGGAGCGGACGGGCACTCCGTGGACGGACGGGCCGGTCCAGACGATCTCGGCGGCCTGTGACCTTCGGGCGAAGCCGGCGCAGAGGCCGTCGACGTAGGCGGCGGCCTTGTCGGGACCCCATGCTTGGGCCGCGGCGGCGAGATTCGCGATCGCGTCGGCGGCCTCGGGCCTGCCGATGCGTTCGGCGATGATCGCCGGGGAGGTGCCCGCGACGATATCGCCGATCTGGGCGGCGAGCGCCGTCGAACCGATGTGCCCGAGCAGCGCTTCGGCCCGATCGCGGACGGCGTGCTGCGCGTTCATTTCCATGTGTCGAAGAAGGACAGACCATCGCCGAGGTCGACGACGAAGCGGGGTCGAGAAAGCGGTTCCCGCGCTCACAGGTGGTCTCAGAGACGAACAGGCACGAGTGGCAAGCGGCGCCGTGCAGCGAGTCGGACGGTTCGGCGGGGAGGTGATCGGCGCACACCGGGTCACCGGAGCAGTGTGCGGCGTCGGTGAGCGCTCGTCGGACGATGCGGGTCAGATGCCGGGGCTCGGCGAGGCTGACAAGGCCGCCGAGCGTGCCTTGTCGCCGGTGTCGCGGACCTCGGCGATGTCGTCTTCGGCCTCGGCGAAGGAGTTCGGGGTGACCTTCATGCCGACCCACAGGCCGATCCGGAACGGCTCGTCGCCGAACGCCTCGGGCGCGTCGCGGCGCAGCAGCTCGGCGGCGCAGACGAGCGTGGAGGCGCGCTGGAACTGCTGGGAGGTGAGCAGCCGGAGGGTGTAGCGCATGAAGACCGCGACGCCGGCGGCCGCGTCCCGGGCCTCCTCCCCTGTGCCGGTGACGCCTTGGAACCGGCGCATGGCGAGCGTGAACGCGGCCAGGCCGAGGTAGGCCTCGGTCTTGCCGCCACCGGTCGGGAAGAACAGGAGGTCGACCAGGCCGTAGCGCGTGGCGGCGCGCTCGTCGTGGCCGGGATCGGCTAGGCTCGCGAGGTTCAGCAGCAGGAACGCGAGCTGGAACGGCCGCCAGGAGGCCGCTGCGGGGCCTCGCGCCTCGACTACGACTTTCGCGGCCGGGAAGTCGGCTCCGGTGGCGGCCCGGTGGGAGGCGATCTGGGTGTGGAGGCGCTGGGCGGCCATCGCCGATTGGGCGAACCTGAAGGCCCGCAGGGCGTCGGCGTGGTGTTCGGCACTCTCGTCGGTCAGCAGGCGCACGCCCTCGGCGATCCGCCCGGCCATCTTGCGCGCCTGCTTCAGTGACTCCGTGGCGTGCTCGCGCATCTGGGGCGGGAGGCCCTCGACGCGCGGCGCCTGCTCGTCGAGCCAGGCGGCGTAGCCGTCGGCCAAGGGCGCGAGGCCCGCTCGGAGTCGGGCCGTGTCGGCCTCGGCGAGCGCCGCCATGGACAGTTCCAGGCCGGCGAGGTGCGGTGACTCCTTTGGGCTGGGCGCAGAGGTGCCGGGGACGTCGGTGACCGGCACCCATTCGGTGCGCAGCAGATAGGCGCGGCGGCCCTCGGCGATCTCTGCTTTCACAGCGACGTTGCGACCCTTGACGTGTTCGAGCTTGTTGCGGTACAGCAGCCGCAGGCGCATGTCCTCGGCGTCCTCGGTGGCGGCGTCGGAGAGCTCGTCGTGGAGCGGATCGTCGAACGGCAGAAAGATCGGGGCGGCGCCGTTGAGGGCGCGGACGGTCAGGCGCGGCTGGCGTTGAAGCGGGGTTCGCGCTGGCCGTTGACAAGGCTGACGTCGACCACGGTGCAGTCGTCGCGGCGGCGGGTCTCGACGTGCAGGAGCACGCAGGCCTCGTCCGGGGACGAGCCGGTCAGCGGGAGGCGCTCGGTGCCGTGCGCGAGGCGGATCTCCCGTTCATAGACGACGGGGCTGCGCTGCCACTGCCGCCGTTCCTTGCCGTCGTCGTCGGGCAGTGTGACTTTCTCGTAGTGGCCCCATTCGGCGGTGATATGAACCGATTCGGTCTCGGGCGCCAGTTTGAAGGACAGGCCCATGCTGGAGGCCCACAGGCGGCCGGCGTCGACCGGCGGGTTCTTGTCGGGGAGTTCGGCATCCTCGGTGCCGACGACCATGCTCTCGCCGTCGTCGAGGGTGTCGGGGTTCGCGTCGGGGTCCTCGGGTTCGGCGGCGGGCCCGCGCAGGGTCTTGGGGCCGAGCTGGCCGACGAGGTAGCGGTCGCGCGGCGAGGATCGCATGACCTCGGTGTCGCCTTCCCAGGGGCCGAGCAGGTCGCGCCTGATGTATTCGATCAGGCCGTCGCGGACCTGGAAGGAGTCGGCTGGCTCGAACGGCTGGGGCTCGTGGAGGAGCTGAGCGGGAGTCGGTCGTTGAGCGGATGCTGCGGACGGGGACGGGGACGGGGACGGGGACGGACGAGAGCAGAGCTGTCCGAACTGGTCAGATCGGTTCCGCTCGCGGCATAAAGCACCGATTGTTCCCGCGATTCGAGATATGCGGGGTCTGTGTACCCTGCGGATTGCGAGAAGTTCGCTACCCTCGGGTACCGGTCGAGCCACCTCCCCCAGTGGCGCGCAACTCACCCCATCACGCCTGGAGGCCCCATGAGCGACAGGATCGAAGTCGACTACGAGATCGTCGGCGAAATCGGGCGAACAGTCTGCCCCGACATCGCGAACTTCTACGACGACATCGGGTCGAAGGCCGCCACTGCTGGACGCAGCAGAGGCAGCGCTTTCGGCGACCACGGGCTCGCCGACGTGTGGAACGACATGTTCAACCTGTTCTACGACGTCGTCCACGAGACGGGCCAGAACATTCGGGCGCTCGGACCGACCCTCGTCCAGATCGCCACCGACCTGGAGGTACTCGAAGGCGAGCTCGTCCAGACCTTCGGCGAACAAGAGGCGGCCATCGAACAGAACGGCTACTCCTCGACTCCCTCGGCCAACTTTGAAGACGCGCCGACGCAAGCCCCCGACCCGGAGCACAAGGACGAGAATCCCTATGCCGACCAGCTCGCCGATGGCGACCAGCCGGTCTGACGAGAGGAGGCGAAATGGGATTCTGGGACGACGTCAAGGAAGCGGCCGACAACGCCGCTTCCTATACCGGCTCGAAGTACTACGAGGGCATCGACTTCGGTTCATTGCCGAACACCTACGGCGACATCATGTCGAAGATCGACGATCTGCACCCGGCATTCGTGGAGATGTACCAGCGCGAGAAGGCGCTCGCGGCATGGCCCGACTACGCGTTCATCATCAGCCTGTCCGAGGATGAGGCGCAACGAAGGTCCAACTCCAACAACAACTCGATACTCGGCAACACCAGCACACAGGACCTCCAGTACCCCCACAAGCCGTCGAGCGTTCTCCCGTTCCGAGTGCCACAGGACGCCGGCGACGGGGACCAGCAGGCGATCGACGGCGAAGCGCGCACTGACGCCGAATCGGCGATCACAGAAATCCGGACCGCCTTCAAAGCATCCCTCGATGACGGCTCACTCGCCAGTGCGGACGTCCTGCTGCGTCAACTGGCGACCACGGCCGAGTCCATAGACGCGCTGATCGTCACCCACGACCAGGCCGGGTTCAAACGAATTCGCGCGATGTTCGAAGACTGGCAGGGCAGCGACGCCGACGCCGGCATGGAGAAATACGGGGACCGCCTGCGCCCGGCCGCCGGTGTCCACCGTCAGATCCTTGCCAACCTCATGGCCGGCGCCGCAGCGGAATGCGCCGCGAAACTCACCGCGCAAGTCCAACTCGGCGAGGCACTCGACAAGGTGCACGCCAAGATCGAGTACCTCAAGACCGGAATGGACCCTGGCATCAAGGTCGTGACCCGGACCGCTTTCAACGAGATACCGCACTCCGGCTCGGTGATCAGCTTCATCGACGGCGCCTTCGAGATGGTCGGGGGCGATGACGCCTTGGTGAGCAACTGGGTGAACGGCTTCTTCGAGTCGCTCGAATACGAGTACGAGATGGCACTCGCACCACAGCACGGCTCGATTCTCAGATCCGAGCTGCTCGCCACCGCGACTTCCGTGACGGAGACCTTGCGGGCAGCACGCGACGACGCGGAAGGCAGACTCGGCCTCGATTTCGGAACGTGGGAGGGCTGGTATCGCTCGGACCCGCAGATGCTCATCCCCGGAGAGAAGGATTGATGCGAGCGACGATGAATCGCCGCCTCACGGCGACCAACGTGTCGATGGTGCTCCTGCTCGCGCTCGCCTCGAGCTCCTGCACTGCTGACGATCCCGATGTGGAGCCGATACCCTCGCCAGAGCCCGAATCGGAGTCGCTGTACTACGAGATGCCCACCGATCCCTGTGCGGTCATCGATCTGACGGCGCTCGAAGCGCTGGTCGGCGCTGTGGAGTCCACCGGTCCCGACTACGCGGACGAAGACGAGACGTTCACGCTCTCGGGACGCACGCATTGCAATGTCACCTTCAACGACGGCACCGACGAGACTCTGATGACCATCTCGCTTGAAATGTTCAGAGAACCGGTCGGCACCGCTTCGGAGCAGGACCCGGACAATGATTTCGGCTTCTTCTGGGCCTACCCCACCGATTCGGGCGAGGACAATCTCGATTCGGTGCCGGATCCCGTCGACATTCCGGTGAGGTCGGCTTGGGAGTCCGCGCAGATGCAGCATTTCACGCAGATCAGCGACGATCGTCTGAGCTGGGATCCCGAAGGGGATGCGATCGCGTTGGTGGGCCGGTTCACCGAGAGCAACGTCGTCGCGCTGGTCGCCTTGACTCGGCAGGGGTTCGGAACGGACCTCGCCCCCGATGCCGAGCCCTACGTCGAACCGATGACCGCACTGGCCGATCAGCTCCACTCGAGTCTCGTCGTGCGATGAGCGACGCAGGGACCGTTGCCGCCGAGGGACCGGTCCCAACTCGCGGTCGTCCGGTCGCCGTCGCCCTGACGTGACTCGTGCCCGCGATGTGGTGGCGCGCGTCCGATCCCGCGGTGTGCCGAGCTCGAACCGAGACCGGGGGTCGGCCGGCAGGCCGAACCCCGGTCCCATCATTCGACGCGTCCGTCTACCACTCGGCGGCGGCCTTGCGGCGGCGCAGCAGTATGAATAGCACCACGCCCGCGGCGAGCACGACCGCGGCGGTGCTGAAGACCAGCGTCAGGGAGACGCCGGTCGTCGGCAGCTTCGGCGACTCGCCGCCACCTGCGAGGTCGTCCGAGTTGAGGCCGAGGACGGCGACATTGTTGTCGAGGTCGGCGTCCAGCACCGGATAGGTCTCCTTGGAGACGTCCCAGTACCCGCCCTCCTCGTCTGTCGTCCAGATCTCGGTGGACTCCTGGATCACCACGAGTCCGTCCGCCGCGGGGGTCGCGTCGGTGACCTCGACCGGCAGCTCCATGGTGTAGCTTCCGCCGACCGGAAGACCTTCCAGACCACTGCACTGGACGTCGATCCGATCGACCTTGAACATCGCCGGGTCGGCCCCGCTGAGCCACTCGTTCACGGCGGCATCGGTGCAGTAGATGTTGTCACCCATATCGATGTGGCCGTATTCGTCGGCGCCGTCGATTTCGACACCCGTAGGCAGCTGGAATGTGACGAGGAAGCTGCCCTCGCCGCTGCCCGGGTGGGGACGGGAGATCGCGTCGGCCGGCCCGTCGTTGCGGATCTCGACGTCGAGCATCGTGCTGCCGATCCCGGCCTCGAGGTTGCGGTCGTCGATCGCAACGTCGTACGGGTTGGCGGCCGAGCGGATCTCCATGCCGGGCGAGTGCTCGAACGTCTCCCGGTCGGTCTGCTCGAACCGCAATTCCTCACCCGAGTCGGGGAAGTCGAGCTCGTCGATGTTGCGCTGCATCCAGGCGTCGACGGGCTCGACGTTGAACCAATTGCGGTAGGTGTGCGGTCCGGGGGCGTTCTCGTCGAGGGTGACCGTCAGCGGGGTGTCGGCCGAGAGCTCGTGGACGACCCCGGGCTGGGGATCGAGATTCTCGAAGAGGCAGAGGTAGTGGCCCCAGTCGGTGACGGCGCAGTTCCTGTAATCGGCGGCCGTGATCAGGTGCTGCTGCTCGGACTCGAAGCTCAAATACACGTCCTGGAAGGTGGTCTCGCCGGAGTTGTAGAAGGCGATCTCGGGCGTGACGGACGCGCCGGGCTCGACGTCCTCGAAGCTGTTGACGGTGGTGCTGTAGCTGGACTCGGGCTCGTCGTCGATCGGCACGAACTGCCAGGTGCCGACGATCTCGGTCGCGTCGTACTCCCCGGGCTTGACCGAGAGCGTGTAGTCGGTGTCGGCGTAGGCACTGACGCTCGGGGGCACAAGTACGTCGAACGACACGGTGAGCCGTTCGTCCCAGGTCGCGGCGTCAGGGATGTCGCAAGTGATGGTCGCGGCCTCGGCGATGCAGCCGGGCTGCTCGGTCTCGAAGCTCAGGCCGCCGAGGTCGTCGGCGAGACCGAAGACCACGTGGAGATCCTCGCTCTCGACTTCGTTGTCGGAGTCGCCGAGGTCGATGTAGAAGTGCGCCTTCTGACGCTGAGTCTCCTCAGACCAGCCGACATGAAATTCGTATGTGTCCGAGGGGAACGCGGCTCCACCGATCGGATACGGCGCCTCTTCCGCCTGGACGGGGCTCGCGATGAGTCCGACACCGAACGCGGCGGTCGCGAGGGCGACCGCCGTGCGGGCGACGGTGCCGCGCCGGGGGTTACGGGGGGTCATGAATCTCCTTGTTCAATTGCTGTTCGGGGTGCGGGCTGCAAACCCGTCAACAATCGACACGCGCAGGCGGTGGGACCGGTTGCATCGTTCACTCGAGTCCGTCGAATCGACTGCCGTTTCATCCAAGGTGGAACGTCGCAGACGCCGCCGAGCTTGGCCGGTCCTCAGGCGAAAGCGGCACACCGCGGTCGGCCGAATTAGGGCATTATGGTGGGATGGCCACGTTCAATCAGGACAAGCAGACGGTGTACGGCAACCAGTACATGGGCGACACCGTCAACGTCACCCACGGGGAGCGCAGCCCGATCGACGCCCGGACGGTGGCAAGGGAGTTCGACCGAGCCTTGGATGCGGTGCGGGAGCTGGAGATACCCGCCGACACCCGTGGACGGGTGGCCGCGGAGTTGACCGCGGCCCGCGCAGCGCTGGAAGCCGGCGATGCCGGCGCCGCACGCGGCCGCCTCGCCGGGCTGGTGACGGTGAGCGACTCGGTCGCGAAGATCGTGAACAACGTCGCCAGTGCCGTCGGGATGTTCCTCAATGGGTGACCAGCACGACCGTGACCACGGAGGCTCCGGCCGCGACCGGGCGGGGGGCTCGAACTTCGATCAGCAGGGGCAGCATGTCCACGGCCCCCAGTACAACGCCGATCGGA
Organism: Glycomyces tarimensis; assembly: GCF_054776215.1. NCBI lineage: Bacteria > Bacillati > Actinomycetota > Actinomycetes > Glycomycetales > Glycomycetaceae > Glycomyces > Glycomyces tarimensis. The sequence goes on along the minus strand of NZ_BAAHCB010000016.1, from coordinate 14,585 downwards.
TCAGCATCAGCGAGTCCGTCTTCCCGGACGTCCAGTGCTCGGCGAGTCGGAGTCTCGCGCCCGGCCCGGCCTCCTTGCCTCGGTCGAGTGCGTCGTCGAGGATCTCGGCGGTGCGGGTGAGGTTCTCCAGGCGCCGGAAGCGGCCGATGCGGGAGTCGAGCCAGCCGCCGACGGCCATGATCTCTTGGTGGAGCTGGGTCGAGTCGCCGCCGGTGAGCGTGTACTTGGCGTAGGCGGCGACGAAGGTGTCCTCCAGGTCGTCGGGGCCGACGACGGCGGTGACGCGGTGGAGGTCGACGCGGTCGGAGTCGGCGGCCCGCAGGAGGCGGGCGGACATGTCGACCAGCGGGTGCGAGAGGTGGGCGAGGACCACGTCGTCGCGGCCTTGGGCCACGAGCGGGTCGAAGGTGACCGGGCGCTGGTACGGCGCTTCGCCTTGCGGCACGAACGGGGTGAGCAGGCCGTCGGTAGCGCGCACCCATTCGCCGGTCATGACCGGGACGTCGAACTCGGTCGGCAGGTCGCCTTGCGCGGTCGGGCGGGCTTTGAGCGGCATCTGGTGGGCCAGGTCGAGGGCGGTGTCGACGACGCGGCGGATCCGTTCGGGGTACAGGTGGAGCTCGGCGATGCTGTTCTCGTAGGTCTCGCCGAGGCGTTCTACCTGTTCGGAGACGTTGGCGGCGGCCTTGACGTCGGGCAGTCTCGGCGGGCACGAAGTTGTAGACCTCGGGGCTGTGGCGCTGGCCGTAGCGGTCAATGCGGCCGGCGCGCTGTTCGAGCTTGTTGGGGTTGAACGGGATGTCGTAGTTGACCAGGCGGTGGCAGTGGTTCTGGAGGTCGATGCCCTCGCCGGCGGCGTCGGTGGCGAGCAGGACGCGCAGCCGGTGGTCGGCGGGGTCGGCCTGGAAGGCCAGGCGGATCTGCTCGCGGTCTTCGATGTCCATGCCGCCGTGGAGGAGCGCGACGCGGTCGCCGCCGAAGCCCTGGGAGCCGAGGAGGTCGTGGAGCCAGTGGAGGGTGTCGCGGTACTCGGTGAAGACCACGACGCGGTCGTTCAGCCACTTGCCGTCGGCCTTGCACGTCGCGTTGAGGAAGGCGAGGAGGCTCGCGGCCTTGGTGTCGGGGACGGCGAGATGGTCGGTGGCCCATTTGGGATCTCGGCCAGCAGGGCGTGCTCGGTGGGGTCGAGGCGTTCCTCGTGTCCGGCGGAGCGGCGGCGGCTGTCCTCCTCGAATTCGAAGAGCTGCTCGTCGTCGAGGACGGCGGTCTCGTCGAGGAAGTCGTCGTAGAAGTCGGGGACGGCGTCGCTCTCGGAGGCGGGGGCCTCGGGGGGGCTCCGGCGTAGGTGGCGTAGGTGTTGGCGAAGGCCTGCGGGCTCGACAGGAGCCGCTTCTTGAGCAGCAGCGTCACCAGGTCGGCGGCGGCCCGGCCGCGCCGGCCCCCGCCCTGCGGCGGCGACGGGCGTTGGTGAACTCGCTGAATCGCCTGTGGACCTCGAGTTCGTCGTCGCTGTACTCCAAGCGCAGGTCGCGGACCTGGCGGGCGGGGAACTCAGGCTTGCCGTCCGGGCCGATGATCGAGGACTTGAGGCGCCGGATGACGACCTCCTGCTGCGCGGCGGGCGAGGGTTCGACGCCGCGCGAAGCGGGCCGGATCGAGGATCTCCAGCAGGGCGGTGAACGACTCGGGGTAGCCGTTGTGCGGTGTGGCCGACAGGAACAGCCGGTGGGTGAAGTGCCCGGCCAGCGCCCGCATGGTCCTGGTCTGCTGGGAGTCGACGGCGTAGCGCTGCTTCGGCGCGGCGGGCGCGATGTGGTGGGCCTCGTCGAGGATGAGCAGGTCGAAGTAGGGGCGCGAGCGCTCGTCGGCGCCGCGCAGGAGTTCGCCGAACAGGAGCCGCTCGGCTTTGGGGCCGCGCAGCCAGGGCAGGCTGACGATGGTGTGCCGGTAGACCTCGAAGGGGTTGGCGCCGTTGCCGCGCTCGCGGCGCAGGTCGGTGTAGGTCTGGGCGTTGACGATGGTGAAGCGGAGCCCGAAGAGGTTGAACATCTCGTCGCGCCATTTGGTAGTGAGCCCGGCGGGGCAGACGATCATGACGCGCTTGGCGCGGTGGCGCAGGATGAGTTCGCTCGCGACCAGGCCGGCCTCGACGGTCTTGCCCAGGCCCACGTCGTCGGCGAGGAGCTGGTTGACCCTCGGGGCCGACAGTGAGCGCCACACGGGTTCGAGCTGGTAGAGCTTGATGTCGGCGCCGGAGCGGAACGGTGCCTGGAGCGAGCGGGTGTCGGCGCTGGTGAGCGCCGACCATCGCATGGCGTCGAGGAAGGCCGCGAGCTGCTCGGGCCGGTCGAAGCCGCCCTGCGTGACCTCGGGCAGGCCCGAGGCGGGCAGGAGGCGTCGGCCGGGCTCCAGTTCCCACACCAGCCGCAGCGATTCGCCGAAGGCGTCGTCGGCGAGGCTGTTGAGCTCCACGATGGTGTCCGCACCCGAAGCGTCGACATCGGCGACGATCCACCGCGAGTCCCGCACCTCGACCCGGTCTCCGACCGAGGGAAGTCCCGTGCGGTCGGCGGTTTGCAGTGCGGGCATGGAGGCCTCCGTGGTGGGCGGACGTGAGCAGTGCGGTGCGCCTGGATGACGGGATACGAGGTTACCAATGCTCCCTGTAGCCGATGGGTGTCGCGGTGCCCGGCAGTCGGAGCGCCATTGCTTCTCGGGAATGTGTTCGGCCGGGCTGTGAGAGGCGGCTTCGGCGGCAATTGCGGCCAATCGGGACAAGTCCATCGGGTCGCATCCCGCCTTTGGCCAGATCGCACCTCGGCGAAGGCATGGCGGCGATTCCCGGAATGTGCGAGCCGGGGGCCATCGCGGTCTTCTTCCCTCGAGAATGTCGGATTCTCGACCGATTTCGAGGCACCGTCCATGATCAACTTTCGGGTGGTGGCCTGGAGGTTCACACGAAGCGTGCCGGTGCGGTATCTTCCTGTAGTGACTGGTGGCGAGGTCACCGTCCCACTCTCCGAGCGATCCCCTCTTTCTCCCGCTCTCTCACCCCGAGGAAGACGCAAATGAACCAACGCGAGCTCTCCACCGCCGAACTCCACACGCTCTTCGCGCTCGTGCGCATCGGCGGAGAATCGACCAACCGCGACGTGTACGAGCTGTTCGGTTTCCGCATCGAGAGCAACGTGCGCAACAGCCTCATTGAAAAAGGGCTCATCACCTGCCGCACCGACGTCAAGCCCTACCTCCATGAAGCCACCGACGCCGGCTGGAACGCGGTCCGCTCCCAGTTCGGCGAATCGGCGCCCGAACGCGCCGACCGCGGAACCCGCGTCATGTACGGCCTGCTCAGTGAGATCGCCGCCTACATGGACAAGCACCACGTCGAGATGGTGGACCTGTTCGGCGGCGAATACGTCCCCGCCGGAGGCGCGGAGATCGAGGCGGCCGCCAGAGCGGCCTATGACCAGATCACCGACGCTCCGGGGGCCTGGGTCCAGCTCTACCGCCTGCGGGAGGCGCTGCCCGGCGTACCGCGGGAGGACCTCGACCGGACGCTGGTGGAGATGCACCGGCTTCGGCAGATCAGTCTGGCCCCCGAGACGAACCAAAAGGGACTTCGCGATCATCACCGCGAAGCGGCACTGCACCTGGGCGGGACGGACCACCACATGATCGCGATGGGAGCGGGCCGGTGAGCGCCGACGAGGTCGAAGTGCTCGACTACCTGCGCCCGGACTCTTGGACGAGTTCACCCGGCGCGGCGTGGAGCACCGCGACGCTGCCGCACGTGCCGGCGATCAACGGCCGGGCGGCGCGGGCGATCCTCGACGGGATCGCCGAAGCGGAGCGCAATCCGCATGCGAGCGCACTCGGCCTGGCCGTCACCGGCAGGAAGGGCACCGGCAAGACGCACCTGGTGACGTGGGCTCGTCCCGCGGTCCAAGACCGGGGCGGATACTACTTCCTGGCGGAGTTCACCGACGGCAGAGGCTTCTGGAACAACCTCTCCCACACGCTCCTCAACGGACTCAGGCAGCCGCACACCCAGGACGAGAGCCAGTTGATCCTGCTGCTCAAGCGCCTCGGTTCCCTCGCCGAAGTCGACGAACAGGCGCTCGACCAACTGCTGGACCAGCGCAAGCCCACCAGGGGCTCGCTCAACCGCTTCATCGGCGCGCTCTGGCGCGTCGACCGCGGCCTGACCCCGACCCGGCGGTCCACACTGCGCAGTCTGTTCCTGCTGGCCGCCGACGACATGACGATGGAGTCCGTCGGCGACGCCTATCTACGGTCCTCCGACGAGATGGAGCCCGGGGAGCGGGCCGAATGGGAGATGCACACCGAGACCCGCACCCCCCGCCACATCGTCGAGGACGTGACATGGCTGATCGCCCTCACCGGCCCGAGCCTGTTGGCCGTCGACCAGTTCGACGCGCTCTTTCGCGAGCACTCGCGCGTCACCGGTGACAACGGCCGAGCCGGGCGCCCGGACGGCGACCTGGGCCTGCTCGAAGAGTTCGGGCAGGGCTTCATGGATCTGTACCAGGCCACCCGCCGCACCTTCACACTCATCGCATGCCTGCCGGAGACCTGGACCGACTTTCAGGCGAACATCATCGGCACCGCGGCCGACCGTTTCCGCGACGAGATCCGACTCGGCACCATCCCGACCCCCGAAGCGGGCATGGCCCTGATCGAGCGACACTTCGCGCCCGGATTCGAGACGGCCGGCCACACCCCGCGATACCCGACCTGGCCGATCGGGCGATCGTGCTTCGACCAGGCCATCGACTATTCGCCCCGGGAACTGCTCAAGCGCGTCGGCGACCATATCGACCGCTGCCGCGCGAACGGAGCCGTCACCGAGCTGGAGGCTTTCGACGACGTCGCGGCACCCGTCGATCCGCTGGCGCTCGGAGAGGACACCTCGGAGGTCGAGGCGCTCTACCGGCGGCTGCTGGCCCAGATCGACGTCGGCGAGGTCTTCGCTCAAGACGACGAGGACTATCGGATGCCCTCGCTGCTGGAAGCGGTCGTCAGCGCCAGCGCGATCGAATCGGGAGGACGCGAGCTGGAGTTCAACGCGCCGCCGGAGAACCGACCAGACGTCCACCTGCGTGTGTACTCGGAGGACGAGAGCGGCGCCGAGCAGCGTCGGTGGAGTTTCCGAGCCATCGCCAAGACCCATCACCGGGCCGTGAAGGCCCGCGTCGACAAGTTCACCGACAACTGCGGCCTCGGTCTGGCCGGCAGTCACGCCTTCCTCCTGCGAACCGGCGCATGGCAGACCGGTCCCAAGACCAAGGACTCCATCGAGACGTTCAAGCGCCGCGGCGGCGTCGTGCTCGAGCCGAGCCCGGAGGACCTGCGCGTCTTCGCCGCGATCGAGCAGTTGATGTCCGAACGGCCGCGCGGGATCGAGCATTGGCTCCGGGAGCGCCGACCGATCGGCTCGACATGCCTGGCCGACACGCTCTTCACCGCCGATGACCGGTCCGGCCCGGCCGATCACACCCCCGTCGAGCCGCTCCTCGAAGACGGCCCGTCCGGCGACGTGCCGCCGATGGTCTTCGGGCAGGACTTCGCCACCGGCAGGCCGGTGGGTGTCGAGCTCAAGCAGCTGCGACAGCACCTTTCCGTGTTCGCCGGGTCCGGGTCGGGCAAGACCGTGATGCTCCGCAGGCTCATCGAGGCCTGCGCGCTCAACGGCGTGTCGTCCATCGTCATCGACTCGAACAACGACCTGGCGCGGCTCGGGACGCCGTGGCCGCACCCTCCCGAGGGCTTCAGCACGCGGGACGCGGCCGACGCGGAGCGGTACTTCGCCGAGACCGACGTGGCGGTCTGGACGCCCGGACGCACCGCGGGACGACCGCTGAAGTTCGCACCGCTGCCCGACTTCGGCGCCGTACGCGGCGACCCGGACGATTTCAGGCACACCATCGACGCCGCCGTGGAAATGCTCGCCCCGAGAGCCAAGGTCGGCGGCGAAAGCGCCAAGGACGTGCAGTCGCGGGCAGTGCTTCGCGAAGCGCTGATCTACTACGCCGCAGAGGATCGCAAAGGGCTTCCCGCCCTCCTCGAACTGCTCTCCGAACTGCCGCCCGAGGCGACGACGCTCGCTCGCGGCCACGAGCTCGGCGCGGTCATGTCCGAGAACCTTCGCGCGGCGATCATCAACGACCCCTTGCTGTCCGACGGCGGAACCGAGCTCGATCCCGGGGTGCTCCTTGAGCCCCCGCCCGGGAAGCGGGCCCGGGTCTCCGTCATCAATCTCGCCGGCCTCACCACCACCCAGCAGCGGACGGGCTTCATCAACGAGCTCCAGATGGCGCTGTTCACCTGGATCACCAGGCATCCGTCGCCCGAGCTGGGAGCGGTGCTGGTCATGGACGAGGCGCAGAACTTCGTCCCGAGAGGACTGCGGACCGCCTGCGGCCAGTCAACCAACGCCTTGGCGGCCCAGGCTCGCAAGTACGGCCTCGGCATGGTGTTCGCGACACAGGCGCCGAAGGGCATCGACAACCAGATCGTGGGCAACACCGCCACGCAGTTCTACGGGCGACTGACCGCCGCGGCGCAGATCAACGCCGCGAAGGAGCTGGCCCGGCAGCGCGGCGGCGCGCTGCTCGACATCGCACGACTGAAGACCGCCGAGTTCTATCTGGCGGCCGAAGGCGAGCGGTTCCGCAAGATCAGGACCGCCAACTGCCTGAGCCACCACCCGCCGAGCGCGATGACACCCGAGGAGGTCACCGCGATCGCCGCGGGGACCGCCCCATCGGTTTCGGGAACGGAGTACTGAGCCATGGTGCCGACGGTGCACCGCAATCGCGGACGCGGTGCGGATCATCTGTTCGAAGGCGAGTTCGGCGAGACCTACGTGGGCATCCTGGCGCTCGCCGCGAGGCTCGACGTCTCCGCGCGAAAACCCGACCGACACGGCATCGACCTGCACGTCGCCGGGGTATCGACCGTGCCGTTCGAGCGGGATATCAGCGCGGACCTCCAGGTAAAGACCTTCAGCAAAGATGACGGAGCGGGCGACCGGCTCGTCTACGACGGTCTCACGGTGAAGGGCTACAACCAGCTGGTCCGATACTCGGCCACACCGAAGTACCTGGTGGTGGTCACCATTCCTCAAGTCGCCGAGCCGCTCACCGAACTGTGCTATCCGCGAGGCGTCATGCTGCGGCACTGCGCGTACTACCAGCTCATGAACGGCAAGCCGCAGGCGACGGGGAAGCCCGACAGCCGGGCACGGGTGGCGATCCCACGGAATCAAGTGCTGGACGAGCACGTGTTCCGGGGGCTGCTCGACATCGACCTGACCGCCGACCTCCGGACGCAGGAGGACGCGCGATGACCGACAATCCCAAGATCGCGGGCCTGAGCGCGTACCTCGAGAGCACCGGCTGGGAGCGACGCCCGGTGACCTGGCGCGGCAGCACCGTGTGGCTGCATCGAGACGGGATGGTCGCTTCGGTGCCGCAACAGGTCATGGGCGACTTCGACCTCCGCTACCAGGACGCCGTCGAGGCCATCGCGAAAGCCGAGCAGCGCGACGTCGACGACGTGGCCGAGGCACTGCGTCGGTTCCGGACCGACACGCAGTCCTTCAGGATGGTCCCCGGAGACCTGCCGAGCGGCTTCATCGGACTGACCAGCGCGGTCCGGTCGGTGGATTCGATCGCCAACATCTACCGCTTCGCGGCACGCGCGGTGGTCGAAGGCCCCAACTCGGAGTTCAAGGGGCACGCTCCGACCGAAGTCGTCCACCTGGTCCGGGAGATGCGGCTCGGGCAGCCTTCGGCGGGCAGCTACGTGTTCAACGTGCACGTCCCGCTCCCGGTCGTCCCGCGCCAGGCGCCGCTCGACGGCCTGCCGCCCGAAGCCGACGGCGGACTAGCGCGGCAGGTCCTGCTCCAACTGCACAAGTCCGTGAAACACACCGCGGCCGCGCAGCGGGCCTTTCGGAGCGACGGCGTCGAGGTGCAGGCCACCGAGCTGATCGAGCACGGAGTCTCGGCGGAACTGTGCGACGAGATGGCGAAGCTGTCGCTCGACGAGGGCGCCAGCCCCTTCGACATCGGTTTCGACTGGGCGTACGGTCTCCAGGCCGACGCCCCGGCCGGACCGGTCGAGTTCACCGAAGGCGCGGGCTCGTTCCTCAAGGCGCTCGCGGGCAGGGTCAGGCGCGTCAAGGACGGTGCCCGCGCTCGGCTGACAGGAGAGGTCGTCCAGTTGATCCACGCTGGCCGGGATGAGCCCTGGCTGGCGAAGATCCGAGGGGAACTCCTGCTGCTGTCGGGGCCTTCGGGTCGTTCACACGGCACCACATGGGTCCTGCTCGACGAGCGGCAGTACACGGCGGCGCAGCGCGCGAACCGCAGCCACCTTCGGGTGGAGGCCGAAGGCGTCTTTCAGCTGCAGCGCAATCGTTTCGAGCTGAATGTCCGAAGGGGAAGAGGTTCGTTCAGCATCATCGACTGGTAGTTGTCAAACGACGCGGTCGGCGCGGGCGTAGAGGTTCACCGCCTCGCCTCGCAGGAAGCCGGCGAGCGTCAGGCCGGATTCGTTGGCGAGGTCGACGGCGAGGGACGACGGGGCCGAGACTGCGGCGAGGACCGGGATGCCGGCCATCACCGCTTTCTGGACGAGCTCGAAGGAGGCTCGGCCGGAGACCATGAGGACGGTGTTTCGGAGAGGGAGGAAGTTCTCGCGCAGCGCCCAGCCGATGACCTTGTCGACGGCGTTGTGGCGGCCGACGTCCTCGCGGGAGACGAGGAGTTCGCCGTCGGCGGTAAACAGACCGGCGGCGTGGAGCCCGCCGGTCTTGTCGAACAGGCGCTGGGCGGCGCGGAGCCGCTCGGGCAGCGCGAAGAGGGTGTCGGCCTTGATCCGGACCGGGTCGTCGGCGACGGCCCAGGCGGACTTGGTGCGCACGTTGTCCAAGGAGGTCTTGCCGCAGATCCCGCACGCCGAGGTGGTCGTCGTGGCGCGCCGCGCGGCCGGGGTCGGCGGTGCGACGCCGGGGGCGAGGGCGAGGTCCAGGAGGTTGTAGGTCTGCTCGCCGTGCTCGTCGGTGCCGGCGCAGAAGCGCATCGTGGCGAGCTCGTGGGCCTTGGTGACCACGCCTTCGGAGACGAGGAAGCCCGCGGCGAGGTCGAAGTCGTCGCCGGGGGTGCGCATGGTGACCATCAGCGACTCGCCGCCGACGCGCAGCTCGAGCGGTTCTTCGACGACGAGGGTCTCGACACGGCCGCTGCGGTCGCCGGCGGCGAGCCTGACGACCTTCTGCCTGGTGGTGACACGTCCCATCGTTCTATTGTCCGCTGTCGGGTTCGAAACGCACCACGACGGACTTCGACGTGGGGGTGTTGCTGGTCTCGGCGACCGAGTCGAGCGGGACGAGCACGTTCGTCTCCGGATAGTAGGCGGCCGCCGAACCGCGCGCGGTCGGGTAGTGGACGACCTTGAAGTGCGGCGCGCGCCGGTCGGTGCCCTCCCACTCGCTGACGAGATCGCAGTAGGCGCCGTCGACCAGGCCGAGCTCGGCGGCGTCCTCGGGGTTGACCAGGACGACGCGCCGCCCGTGGTGGATGCCCCGGTAGCGGTCGTCGAGGCCGTAGATCGTGGTGTTGAACTGGTCGTGGCTGCGAAGGGTCTGGAGCAGCAGGCGGCCCGGCCCGGCCTCGGGCGAGGTGACCTCGTTGACGGTGAAGTTGGCCTTGCCGGTGGCGGTGGGGAACGCGCGCCGGTCGCGCGGGGCGTGGGGCAGCGCGAAGCCGCCCGGTTCGCGGGCGCGGAGCCGGTAGTCCTCGAAGCCGGGCACGACGCGCTCGATGCGGTCGCGGACCAGGTCGTAGTCCGCGGTGAAGTCCTTCCACGGGACGTCGTCGTCGGCGCCAAAGACCCGGCGCGCCAGGCCGGCCACGATCGCGACCTCCGAGCGCATCCGCTCGCTCAGGGGCGGCACCTGGCCGCTGGAGGCGTGGACGACGCCCATCGAGTCCTCGACGGTCACGAACTGCTCGCCGCTCGCCTGGACGTCGCGGTCGGTGCGCCCCAGGGCGGGCAGGATGAGCGCGCGGGCGCCGGTGACGACGTGCGAGCGGTTGAGCTTGGTGGAGACGTGCACGGTCAGCCGGCAGCGGCGCATCGCCGCCTCGGTGGCCTCGGTGTCGGGCGTGGCGGAGACGAAGTTGCCGCCCATCGCGAAGAAGACCTTGACGCGGCCGTCACGCATCGCCCGGATCGTGTCCACAGTGTCGTGTCCGGGGTCTCGGGGCGGATCGAATCCGAACTCCTTCCCCAGCTCGTCGAGGAAGCGGTCCGGCATCCGCTCTGAGATGCCCATCGTCCTGTCGCCTTGGACGTTCGAATGCCCGCGCACCGGGCACACCCCGGCGCCCGGCTTGCCGATCATGCCGCGCAGCAGCAGGAGGTTGACGATCTCACGGATCGTCGGCACGGCGTGCTTGTGCTGCGTCAGGCCCATCGCCCAGCACACGACGGTCCGCTCCGAGGCGATCACCATCGCCAGGAGCCGCTCGATCTCCACGGGCGACAGGCCGGTGCGGCGCACCGCTTCGGTCAGCGCCTCATCGTCGTCGCCGTCGGCATGGTGCGCGGCGAGGGCGTCGAAGCCGTGCGTGTACTCCTCGACGAAGTCCCGGTCGATCGCGCCGGCTCGCAGCAGCATCCGGTTGAGGACGCTGAACAGCGCCAGGTCCCCGCCGACGCGGATCTGGAGGAACAGGTCGGTCAGCTCGGTGCCGCGCCCGGCCACGCCGCGCGCGGCCTGCGGGTTCTTGAACCGGCGCATCCCCGCCTCCGGCAGCGGATTGACGGTGACGATCCGGGCCCCGGCCCGCTTGGCCTTCTCGAGGGCGGTGAGCATCCGCGGGTGGTTCGTGCCCGGGTTCTGCCCCGCGACGATGATGAGGTCGGCCGCCCAGACGTCTTCGAGGCTCACGCTGCCCTTGCCGATCCCGATGGTCTCGTTCAGCGCCGCGCCCGAAGACTCGTGGCACATGTTCGAGCAGTCCGGCAGATTGTTCGTGCCGAATCTGCGGGCGAACAGCTGGTACAGGAACGCGGCCTCGTTGCTGGTGCGGCCGGAGGTGTAGAACGCGGCCTCGTTCGGGTCGTCCAAGGCAGCGAGCTCGTCGGCGATGAGGGCGAAGGCCTCGTCCCACTCGACCGGCACGTAGCGCTCGGCGCCTTCGGCCAGGTACATCGGGTGGGTGATGCGGCCCTGCTGCCCGAGCCAGTACCCGGACTTGTCGGCCAGCGAAGGCATGGTGTGCTCGGCGAAGAACTCGGGGCCGACCCGCAGCCGGGTGGCCTCCTCGGCGACGGCCTTGGCGCCGTTCTCGCAGAACTCGGCCGGGTGGCGGTGGTCGGCCTCGGGCCAGGCGCAGCCGGGGCAGTCGAAGCCGCCGGTCTGGTTGATGGTGCGCAGGAGCGGCAGACCGCGTTTGACGCCGGCCTGGGCGCCGACGAACCGGATCGAGTTGACCACGGCCGGCATCCCGACGGCGTGGCGCTTGGGCCCGGAGACCCGCGGCGCGTCCTGGTCCGGGTCGTCGATCGGAGCCTCGGTCATCAGGCCAGTCTAGGGCCCGCCTCCGCGTCGCGGCCGGTGAAGTCCACGCCGAGCCCGCGCAGCGATACGGCGCGGCTGATGTCGCTGGGCGAGACGATGCCGACGAGGTAGCCCTCGCTGAAGACCAGGGCGCGACCGTCGGGGCTCTCGCTCATGCGCCGCAGCAGATCGTTCAGGTGCTCATCGGGGCGTGCGAGCGGGATCTCGTCGGGCGGGCAGGCGACGTCGCGCAACCGGGTGGTGGCGCGCTGTTCGGGTGCGACGGCCTTCATGCGGTTGAGGGTGATGAGGCCCTGGAGCCGGCCGGCCTCGTCGAGCAGTGGGAACGCCGAGTGGCGGCGGAGCATCGCGGTCTGGTGGAGGAACTCCTCGACATTGGCCTCGCCGGGCGCGGTGTCGGGGTCCTGGGTCATGACGTCGCGGACGCGCAGGCCTTCGAGGGCGTCGCCGAGCTGCGCCTGGCGTTCCTCGGCGCTGGCGATGACGACGATGAACAGCCCGAGCAGGACCCACCACAGGCCGGCGCCGTAGCCGAAGAAGAAGCCGAAGACGCCGATGAGGAGCAGGAACAGGCCGAAGGCGCGGCCGACGCGGGCGGACCAGACGGCGGCTTGGGTGCGGTCGCCGCGCAGGTGCCACAGGGCCGCGCGCAGGACGCGGCCGCCGTCGAGCGGGGCGGCGGGGATGAGGTTGAAGACGGCGAGGATGACGTTGACGACGGCGAGGTAGCCGAGGACCGGCGTCCACGGTTCGCCGATGCCGAAGATCCCGGAGAGCCAGGTGAGCGCGGTGAACGCGGCTGCGGTGAGGAGGCTCGCGAGGGGCCCGATGACGGCGATGCGGAAGTCGGCGCCGGGCGTGGGCGCATCGCCCTTCAGTTGGGCGACGCCGCCGAGCAGCCACAGGGTGATGTCGTCGACCTGGACGCCGTGCCGGCGGGCGACGATGGCGTGCGCGATCTCGTGGATCAGCAGGGAGAGCATGAACAGGGCGGCGGCGAGGACGCCTGCCCCGATGTAGACGAGCGCGCTGTGGCCCGGGTAGGCGGCGCCCATGCCGCTCGACACGATGAGGACGAGCAGCACCACCACGCCGAGGACGCTCCAGTGCAGCCCGACCCGGATTCCGGCGATCTGTCCCAGTCTCAGTGTCGCTTTCACGTTCTGGGCATACCCGTGCGACTCGGGCCTAATCCCGCCGTAGCCTGCGGGGTTGCGCTTGCCGGTACGCTTTGCGGGGCTCCACAGCGGAAGGCGGTGGCGTGGAAGAGCGACAGGATGAGCCGGAGGCGCCGCAGGGGCGGCTGCACGGCCACATGTTCCGGATCCTCGCGGTCCTGACGGTGGTCGTGGCGCTCGTGGCGATCTGGCTGCTGAGTCCGGTGATGTTCTCCGACGACGAGTCGTCGGCGAATTGGCCGTGGGCCGAGGAGCCCACAGTGGTCTTCTCCGACGACGGGGAGCCGTCGAGTGAGGCCGCGAGCTCGGTGGAGGACGCCGCGAGCAGTGCCGAGCCCTCGATGGAGACCTCGATGGCCCAGCCGGAGACGGCGCAGGTCGAGTCCGACGAGCCGGCGCCGAGCAGCAAGGCGCCCGAAGAGTCGGCCCGGGAGGACGAGCCGGCGGAGCCGTCGTGCTCGGCGACGCTGCGGCTCGAGGACGAATGGAGAGACTATGTCCAGGTCTCGGTGGTCGTGGTGAACACCGGCGAGGAGGTCCTCTCAGGGTGGGAGGTGACGATCGCGATCGACGGCGTTGACGTCCACAACAGCTGGGGCATGCGCCATACCGACGGCGACCGGTACCGCAACGACGACTGGAACGGCGCGCTCGACCCGGGCGAGGACGCGGTCGCGACGTTCCAGGCCGAGGGTGACGAGGACGATCTGCCTGACTCCGTGCCGTGCACGGCCTTCGCTTAGGTCGTCCTCGGTACGGCGTCGGTCTGATGAACTGCTGACCTGCTGACCTACTGGCCTCGGGGGACGGCCCTAGACCTCCGTTTCGGTGCGCCCGGGGAGCCCGGAAACGGAATTTGTGGGGTTGGCGGGAACAGAGTTGATTGCGGTTGCTCTGCACCAAGGGCATCAGCGACGACCAGGTAGGAGTCGGTGAGGGTGTGCCGTCGTGGTCTAGTTCGTTCGGCTTACCTCCGCGAGGGCGGCCGTGTGTTGTCCGGTTTCTCTTGCGAGGCAACGCTCCTCGTGGTTCCGGGCGGCGGAAACGTGAGGGTTTTCCCACCCTAATGGGTGATGACAGAGCGTCTGTGACCTGGGAGAATAGAGGTATAGCACGAACCGGCGGAAACAGCAGGTTCGTACGAGACCTCAATGACCGAGGGAGGTGTCAGATGGCCAAAGCGAGCACGAAGCCCAGCAAGACCGAGCGGGCGCAGGCGATCCACACCAACCTTGACGAAGCTGCGGCCATGATCAACCAGGCCCACGCCAAAGTGCTCGCCGATGTCATCGAGGCGAAAGCGTGGAACATCCACCGCGACTGCGACGGCTTCTCGGCCCTCCGGGAGTGGCTGGTCACCACGTTCGACTTCCACCTCCGCGTCGCCGCCGACCTCGCCGCCATCGCCCGCACCGCCGGGAAGTTCACCGTCCTCGCCGAGACCGCCACCTCCGCTGCCGCGCGCATCGACCGGGTCGCCGCAGCCGTACGCCGCCTGGACGCCACCAAGGCCCTCCGCGTCTACGCCCGCACCCCCTACCGAGAGCCGGTCCCCTCCCCCTTCGACGCCGACACGCTCTGCCCGACGCCGGAGCATTTGATCGCGCAGTACTGCATCCACGCCACCGTCAAGGATGTCCACGCCCAGCTCGACGAGCTCCAGGCCGCGCTCGACTCGGGTGAGGAGCTGTTGGACGGGCTCGGGCAGCAGTCGTTGCAACGGCTCGACTTGGTGGAGACCGAGAACGGCATGTTCGTCCTCTCCGGGCTCTTGTCGGCCGACACCGGGA
>NZ_BAAHCB010000015.1:163539-171043 GCF_054776215.1 Glycomyces tarimensis | reverse complement strand
CGGCAGGCTAGCCTCGCCCTCGCCGCATAGGACGGTGTCAACATCAAAGGGGTAAGCCCCCCTCGCCGTCCGCTGGGACCGCCGCTTGTTCATACATCAGGGTTTCACCAAACTCGCAGCCAGCCTCATCTGCTGGAGACGCCTCACCCGGACAACCTGAAACAGTCGCCGTCAGCCCATTCTTGACCGTCTCTCTGAGGTCAGTCCAGGCTGGGCAGCAGGCGTAGAGTGTGCTCATGAAAGTTCGCAGTACACGAACGCTCTCGGTGCCGATCGAGGCACTCTGGCCGTTGCTGTGCGGATCCCAGATGACCCAGCCGCATCGCTCGCCGCTGTTCCACCTGGGACTGCCACGGCCGGTGGAGTGCCGCCTGTCAGAGGGTGAAGGCGGCGTCGGTAGCACCGGGAATGCATACCCGCGAACGGTTCAGTGCACCAGGAGATCACCGTATGGGAACCACCTGTCCGGTTGGAGTTCCGAATGGTGCGCACCAATCTGGTGCATCGATGGTTCTTCTCTTCGGTGGTCGAGGAGCGGTCGACGCGCACGCCACCCGGATCACGCGAACGACAACAGGGCGGATCAAGCCACACGTCTACTTCCTGTGTCCCTTCTTCAAGTTGGGTCTCAAGGAAGTTCACCGCTACGTCTTCCGCAACTGGGCGGCGGCATAGCCCACACACCGCTGGCTTCAACAGTCTGCTGCCACGGATGCTCGGCAACCGGATTCCCCAAGCCGCAGCCTCGCTGCACATGACCACAAGCATCACCCGGCAAAACAGGTTCAACAAAATCTGAAACCAGTTCTAAGGCCGGGCAGGTCCCATCACCAGGTGCCACCAAGGCGAGCGCCCCGCCGCAGGAAAATAGGCGATTCCCCTGTGCGGATGTAATGGCTCAGACGTGAGCCCGACAACGCAGCGAGCGGATCAGTGGAGCGGATTCGGACCGCTCGGATCGACAGGACCGGTCCTAGGCTGCGGTGGCGACGTCGGGTGCCTTCACGACGTGCGCCGGGAGCGCCCGTTCGGTCCACAGGAGGATCAGCGCACCGGCGATCGCCGCGAGTCCGAGCACGGCCCACGCCTGCCAGGAGCCGGCATCGAGCAGCAGTCCGATGAGGACGGGAGCGAGGCTGCGCGCGACCGACCAGGACAGCTGATAGACCGAGAGGTACCGGCCGCGGAGGTGCTCGGGCGCGGCCTGGACCGACAGGCTCTGCGACGGCGCGGAGTGCATGAGCTCGGCGGCGGTGTAGAGCACGGCGACGGCCAGGACGGTCGCGATGGCGGCGATGCCGGTGACCAGGTGGGGCAGCATCGCGAAGGCGGCGAAGGCGACGGCGAACACGACCGCGCCGAGGGCGGCACCGCGGGTCCGCCTGCCGCGCGCCATCAGGCGGGCGGTGGGAACGCCGAGGGCGGCGATGAGGGCGGTGTTGGCGGCGAAGACGATGCCGGCCATCGCGTCGGGGAGGCCGACGTCGCGGGTGAGATAGACGGGCAGGGCGATGGACTGGGCGATGTAGCCGAAGGCGATCAGGAAGTTCGCGCTTGTCACGCAGAGGTAGGGGCGGTCGGCGATGACGTGCCGGTATCCGGCTCGGGCGCGCCCGCCTTCGGATTTCGGCGCGGGCCGCGTCCCGGCTCGGATGCCGCCGACGACGATCGCGGCGGTGGCGAAGGCGGCGCTCATGGCGACGGCGGCGGTGGTGAAGCCGGCGTTGCCGTCGAGCATCAGCATCGCTCCGGCGGCGAGGCTGCCGAAGCCCATGCCGCCGTTGCGCAGGCTCCGGTTCCAGGCGAGCAGCCGGTCGCGTTCGACGCCTTCGGCGAGGTCGGCGATGAGGGCGTGCTGGCTGGGCTGGGAACTCTGCGCGCCGATCGCGACGACGAGGGCGACGGCGAGGAAGGCCGGGTAGTTGTCGGCGAGGGGGTAGAGCGCGAAGGCGATCGCGCGCAGCGACAGCGCCCCGATGAAGACCCGCCGGCCGCCGAACCGGTCGATGAGGACGCCGGCCGCGGGGGTCGCGGCGAGGGCGCACAGCCCGGCGATGGTGAGGCCGGCGCCGATGGCGACCATGGACAGGCCGGTGAGCGCGTGGACGAACAGCATCGTCAGCGGCACGTACAGGCCGTTGCCGACCGAGTCGACGAGGCTCGCGGTGATGAAGCGGCGCTTCGGCGCCGTCTCACTCGACGTCGAGGTCACTGGAGCGGCCCCGTTTCAACTCGGCGAAGGCGGGAAGGGCGGCCAGGGCGCGGACGGCCGTGAAGACGCGGACGGCTTCGGCGCCTTTGGGGGTCGCGGTGAGGACCGGGCCGAAGAAGGCGGCGCCGTCGATGGCGATGATGGGCGTGCCGGCCTCCTCCCTCACGGCGTCCTGACCGCTCTGGTGGCTGGCGCGCAGGGCGGCGTCGAATTCGTCGGTGTGCGCGGCGTCCGCGAGGTCGGCGGGGAGCCCGGTCTCGGCGAGGGCTTCGGGGATGACGGTGTCGTAGTCCTTGTTGCGGTGCACGTGGATGCGGGTGCCGAGCGCGGTGTAGAGATCGCGGAGCACGGCGTTGCCGTGACGCTGCTCGGCGGCGGCGCAGACGCGGGCCGGTCCCCAGGCGCGGTCGTTGAACGCGCGGTACCAGGCGTCGAGCTCGCGATGCTCATTGAGGACCGACAGGCTCATGATGCGAAAGCGCAGGGCGATCGGAGTGTGGCGTTCGACTTCGAGGATCCAGCGGGAGGTGATCCAGGCGAAGGGGCACGCGGGGTCGAAGTAGCAGTCGACGGCCGGGGCGGCCCGCGGAGTGAAATTATCTTCCATGGAAAACACCATAGCTTCCATGGAAGCTATGATGCAAGGCATGGATGCAGACGCCGTCTCCGAGATGGTCGCCCAGTGGAAGCGCGAACGGTCCGACCTCGATCCCTCACCGATGCTCGTCGTCGGGAGGCTTTACAGGATCACCGAGGCGCTCGACCGGCGCCTGCGCCCGCCCTTCGCCGAGGCCGGGCTGGGCAACGGCGACTTCGATGTGCTGACGGCACTGCGTCGCTCGGGCGAGCCGTACTCGCTCACGCCGGGCGAGCTGAGCCGCACGGTCCTCGTGACGACCGGGGCGATCACCAAGCGCGTCGACCGCCTCGAAGCGAAAGGCCTGGTGACCAGGTCGGTAACCGAGGACGACGCGCGCGGACGCCGCATCGCCTTGACCGACACGGGCAGGGCCCTGACCGACGAGCTGATCGGCAAGCACCTGGAGAACCAGCGCCGCCTCATCGCCGGACTCGGCGACGAGGAGCAGGCCCAGCTGGCCACGCTGCTCGGCGCCCTGTCCGCCGCCCTGGGCGACGACGCCTAGCTTCGCCTTCAATCTCTTGGCGATCGCCAGGGACGAGCTCGGACCCGACGGACCGCTGGGGCCTGCGCGAAGGCCGACGGATTCATCTGTCCTTCCGGCGGCCGAACATGCAGCGAGTGCTCAAGGGCCCCAACGATGACAAGTCGACGGCAAGTCAAGTACTTCAGAATATGTAGTCACTCGCAGAGTGGGCTCGCGCCCGCTTCAGCGACGCTTTCCAACTTCATCGCCCCTGTCCCCTACCTCGACGCACAGTTAGGTCTGATCCTCCCTTGAGCGACAACGCCGCGCAGCAGCCGCAGTACTCCCCTCATCTCCAGCCCGGCCAGCCACTCCCTCCAGGGCCGGCCGCCCAGCCCGCCTACAACCAGCTGCTCCCGAGCGGCCCCGACCGCCCCACTCCCATCGGGCTCGGCCTCGCCGGGGCCGGACTGCTCCTCCTCGCGGTCGGCTCCCTGATCCCCCAGATCTCCCTCGGCGGCAGCGACGCCGACGAGGTGGCCGGATTGGGCCTCGAGACCGCGGGGGTCAGCCTCCCCGGGCTCTCGCCCGCCCTGGTCCTCGTGGTCCTCGTCGGCTGGGCCGCCGCCGGGATCAAGCCCGGCCTCCAATGGACCGCCAAACTCGGCGGCATCGGCCTGGCCGCGCTCACCGCAGCCGCCGCGCTGCACCCGGTCGTCGAGCTCAACGGGGTCTTCAATAACGAAGCCTGGGAGGACACCAATGTCGAAGCGAGCGCCGGCGGCGGCATCTGGCTCTACATCCTCGCCGCGGTCTTGCTGGCCGTCAGCATCTTCCTGATGCGCTGGGCTCCGCCGAAGCAGCCCTTGGCTCCGCAGTACGCCCAGCAGCCGCAGCCCGCTCAGCAACCGGACAACGGGTGGCCCGGCTCCCCGCAGCAGTAACGGCGCGCATTCGATCTCCTGCATCCGTTCAACCCCTGAACAGGGAAAACGCTCCGGTTTCGATCGCACGATCGCGCCGGGGCATTTTGGTTGTCCGGGTAGCCGCCCAGGCCTTCGGCGAGCGCGCTGCACCGTGCGCCGAAATCCGTGGACGGCTTACGGCCGGAATGCCCGTTCCGGCGATGTGGACGACTCGGCCCACGAATCACCGGCGCGAGCCGGTCCGGGGGTCGGCGCGGCTCCGCAGCTGACGATCAGAACGCATAGGGGCCGAAGCGGCCCCATGCGACGATCGCGGCGGCGACCAGGATCATCAGGTTCATCATGATCGGCTGCGTCTCTTTGCGGCGGGCGTGCGTCATCGCCGCGAGGATCATCAGCACGACGATGCCCACCGCCGCCAGCGGCGTGAGGACGACGGCGATACCGGTGGCCGCGGGCAGGATCAATCCGACCGCTGCGGCGACCTCGGCGATGCCGATGAAGCGGATCGTGCCGCTCGAGTAGGTCTCGAACACCGGCATCGAGCCGGTCAGCTTCTCCTTGGACTGGACGAGTTTCATCGTGCCGACCATGAGGAACATCGCGGCCAGCAGGGCTTGCAGGATCCAAAGGAACACGTTCATAGATTGCCTCCTTGACAGGTGCCGGGTACCCGCCATGATCCCGAACCTCAATCCCGGACCGGTGCGCTTTCGGTGAAGGAGCGCACATCGCACTGATCACGACAGTACGACCCGACGCTCGCCTCAATATGCCGCTCACCGACAGTTGCTCGCTCGTGTCCACACGTGATGGGGCGACAGCGGGTGGTATCGAGGCCCGGAGCCGGTCATGTGGACCGCCTCGGAACCATGCGACGGCCGGCACGAGGTCGATCAGCCATCTCGTCCAGGCGCCAGATCGAACGTGAGCGTGGAACGCCTGCCGGTGAGCACCCTTCAGGAACCTCAGGCGTCGCAGGTCGCCCTTGCGGAAGCTGGGCGGGTCGCACTTCCGGCGCCGACCGCTGAGTGCTCGGGAGAATTCCGCTTGCCGAACATTTGAGGCGGGGCTGCGCTGGGAATCCACTCCAGTGACCGAGCTCGGACCCTACAGGAGGAGCGACAGTGGCATACACCTCGACCGGCAGCGAGAACACCCTCGGGCCGCTAGGCATGGCTACGCCATCGCAGCCGGACGCGGTGATCGAGACGCTGGTGATCCTGGGCGCGTCGGGAGATCTGGCCGGGCGGTACCTCTATCCCGCCGCCGCGCGGCTGCACGAGGAGGGCCTGCTCGGCCGCACGACGATCATCGGCATCGACCGCCGCGAACAGAGTGGCGAGGCCTACCGGTCGATGGTGCGGGAACGGGTGGCGCGGCACGCTCCGCAGATACCGGAGTCGGTGATCCGCGACTTCGCCGGACGGTTGCGCTACCGCACGGCGGACGTGTCGGACGCCGATCAGCTCGATGCGGTCATGAGCGAAGCGGCCGGGCCGATGGTGGTGTACCTGGCGCTGCCCAACCGCGTTTTTCTCGATACCGTGCGTGCGCTGGCCGACCGCCCGCCGCCCGCCGGCAGCCGACTCGTGGTGGAGAAGCCGTTCGGGACCGATCTGGCCGACGCACGGCGGCTCAACGAGGCGGTCCACGAGTGCTTCGCCGAGGAGGACGTCTACCGGATCGACCATTTCCTCGCCAAGCAGACCGTGCTCAACGTCCTCGGGCTGCGATTCGCCAACCGCATCTTCGACCCGGTGTGGAATGAGCTGCATGTCCGGGCCGTGGACATCGTCTGGGACGAGACGCTGGCGTTGGAGGGCCGTGCCGGCTACTACGACAACGCCGGAGCGCTCAAGGACATGATCCAGAATCACCTCCTGCAGCTGCTGGCGTTGACCGCCATGGAACCGCCCACCAGCATGAACCAGAGGGACCTGCGCAACGCGAAGTCCGAACTGCTGCGGGCGGTGCGCGTCCCCGAGCCCGAACAGATGTCGGCGGCGACCAAGCGCGCCCGCTACACCGCGGGCACCATCGGCGATCGAGCGGTCCCGTCGTACATCGACGAGGACGGCGTCGACCCCGAAAGGCAGACCGAGACCTTCGCCGAGGTGACGCTGGCGATCGACAACCGCCGATGGGCGGGGGTGCCGTTCCGGCTTCGCAGCGGCAAGGCCCTCGGCGCCGGCCGACGGGAGATCGCCCTTCACTTCCGGCCGACCCCGCACCAGCCGTTCCCCGAGTCGGCACCCGCCAACGTACTGCGGTTCGCCCTCAACCCGGACACCATCGCCATCGGCGTCAACCTCAACGGTGCCGGCGATCCCTTCGATCTGGAGCGAGCCGAGCTCGACGCCGAGTTCCCGAACCAGCAACTACCCGCGTACGCGAAATTGCTGCTCGGGATCCTGCACGGCGACCAGACGCTGTCGATCCGCGCCGACGAGGCCGAGGAGTGCTGGCGGATCGTCGAGCCGATCCTCAGCGCCTGGGAGAACGGCACGGTGCCGATGGACGCCTACACGGCCGGAACGTCCGGCCCGTGAACACCTCGTTCGAGGCCGCCGAGCCCTCGGTTCGCGATGGTGTCGGCCGAACGCGTTAGGCTGCTGTGTGCCGCACTCGGCGGTGCCCAAGGCCGGGTATGAAGCATTCGAGACGGAGGGTCGCGCCATCAGTTCCGAGACCGATCGCATGGTCGCGTTCAGCAGTCAGCTGCTTGAGGTGCATGAGCGGCTTCGCCGGGCGCTGAACCTCGCCCGCCGGTCGATCGACGGTGAGGTCGACGTGCCGGCGGGCCAGGATCTGCTGGTGTTCTGCCACGGGTTCTGCTCCGCGCTCAGCGGCCATCATCGCAGCGAGGATGTCGGCCTGTTCCCGCAGATCGTCGCCGAACGCCCGGACCTGGCGCCGGTGATCGGCAAGTTGATGACCGACCACGACATGCTGGAGCATCTCATCGGCGAGTTCGCCGCCGCGATGGCGTCCGGGGAGGATGCCGAGTCGTTGCACCGGCATTTGGACGGCATCGGCGCGATCATGGAGTCGCACTTCGGCTACGAGGAGCGCGAGTTGCTGTCCGTGCTGGACGCCGTGGCTCCCGAAGGCGAGGCGCGGACGCTGCTCGGCGACCTCGCCTGACGCGGCGGCGGCGCCGAGACCGCCCCGAGCACGGCCATGTCGGCTGAAGGCGGCGCGATCGGTGTGATCGAGAATCGTTCTGGCGGTCGGATGACGACCGCCCGATTGCTGCA
>NZ_BAAHCB010000015.1:161955-163512 GCF_054776215.1 Glycomyces tarimensis | reverse complement strand
CCCGTGTCCGGTCAGGACCCTGGCTCGAGCCACCAGGGGCTCGAATAGGCCACCCCGAGATCGTTGCACGGGTGTCCGTCCGGGCCGGGCTGCTCGTTGGCGGCGGCCGGGTCGGAGATTCGCAGCACGACCCAGTCGCCGTCCTCGACGTCCATCGGGACGGTGAATTCGACCAGATCGCCGGCCTCGAACTCGACGACCTCGGCGACGAGCGGGGCGTCGGTATCGGGCCGCAGGACCTGCACGCGCAACGGCTTGCCCGTCCATTCCGGTCCTCGGTCAAGGTCGACCGCGAAGCTGACGTCCCCGGCGATGAAGGGCACCGACCCTCCCATCTGGACGCCGTTGGCGGTGGCGTCGAGCCGCAGGCCCGAGACCCGGGTCGCGAAGAACCGGCGGGCCCGCATCGCCTCGTACACGCCCGCGCGGGTGTTCTCGGCGACCCACAGACCACTGCGGCCTTTGCCCTCGGGGAAACCCCAGTCGGTGCCGTGCTCGTCGGTGACGCCGGTCAAGCCGGTGCGCCATCCGGCGTTGAGGCAGGCCACCAGGGGTGAGCTCATGCCCGAGGACCAGCCCTCGAACAGGTAGTCGTCGCGGCGGTTGAACATCTCGAGGCCGACCATGTGGTCGACCGCAGGCGAGTCGGGATCGAACTCGTCGAACCGGGCCGCCTCACGCCCCGGATGGTTGAATGTGGCGATGGCGTCCCGGGCGTCGAGCCAGTCGTAGAGACCGTTCATGCTGCTGGCCCGGAGCAGGTCGACGAAGTCGCCGGTGCCGTACACGTTGACGTGGCCGAGCAGCGGGTGCGACCACTCGAAGCCGCGGATCGCCGTGAACCGGCCGGGGTCGTCGGCCGCGTCGGCGATCTCGCCGGTGCGGCGCCATTCCCCGGAGGAGAGCCCTTCGATGGCGAACAGGGTGGTGTGGTCGGTCAGCGCTGCGACGTCGAGCCCGGCCGAGTTCATCGACTCGAAGGCGAGTTCGGGATCGCCATCGCCGTCGGACATGACGGTGTGGTTGTGCATATCGGCGTGGACCAGACGGGTGCCCTGGCTGATCCTGGAGCTTCGCGAAGCGCCCACCTGCGCAGTCACGCCCGGCGACTGCGCCGTCAGGGCGGTGGAGGCTTGGACGGTGCCGGGCGCCGCGGCGAGCATCAGCAGGCCGCCGGCTCCGGCCAGGAGTGCGCGTCGAGGAAGTTCGGGGTGGTCGTGTGAATGGTGATGATCGTGCCGGTGATCCGGTTGATATTCACTCATGAACATAAGTACACACGTCGTCACTCAACACTGGCCGACGGCCAGCGAACGCGGAGGCGAACTCCAGGCCAATAGGCCATCTCGGACGCTCCACATGCCGGTACGACCTCGCCGCAGAAGTCCGCCGAATCGGCGTCCGCGCCTCGCGGTATATCCGCCGCTGCCTGGGCGTTTCGCAGGAGCGATGGGGCGGAACGAAAAGCGCTCCTGGCCTCGGCGTTGCGGAGTCCTGATCGTCGAGGCGAGGAGCGCTTTCAGTGTGACGTCGGTATCGCGTGGGGGTGCCTGGGGC
>NZ_BAAHCB010000015.1:149539-161897 GCF_054776215.1 Glycomyces tarimensis | reverse complement strand
CCGCTATGTCGGTGTAAGCGGGCCTGCCGTTCGGCTGGCCGAGCTACAGACTCCACTGCTGGTTGGCGCCGCCCCAGCAGGAGTACTGCTGGAGGCGCGCGGAGTTCTCCGTCGAGGAGCTGACCACGTCGAGGCATTTGCCCGAGTGCCGGGCGACGATCTCGACGTGGCCGCTCCCGGCGTCGCGCAGCTGCCACTGCTGGTTGGTCCCGCTGGAGCACGTCCATAGGAGAATGCGGGCGTTGTCGGCCGTCGAGGCGGCATCGACGTCGAGGCACTTGCCGGCTGCCTGGGAGACGATCCGGTAGTAGCCACCGCCCGCGTCTTGCAGTTGCCATTGCTGGTTGGAACCGCCGTGGCAGTCCCACTGGATGATTTCGGCCCCGTTCTGGGTCGAGCCCGAGACCACGTCGACGCACTTGCCCGAATTGCGGTTCACGATGTCGGCGAACTGGCCGCCGCCGCCGCTGACATCGTCGCCCCAGCCGTAGCGGAGGCGGTCGGCGCCGGAGTTGTTGCGGAGGCTCAGGGAAAGGTTGGTGCCGCTGCCGTTCATGTCGAACATGGAGTACCAGTCGTAGCCGATGTCACCGGGCTTGCCGCCGAGCGCGGGCCAGTAGGTGCCTCCCATGTCGTTGGCGCGCATGACCTCGGTGACGGCGCGGATGTGGCGCACGAAGTTGTCGGTGCTGCTCGCGTCGTTGTAGTTCAGGCCGTTGTTCATCGGGGCGCCGAACTCGGTCACGACCGCTCGCGAGGCGCAGTCGCCCAGGCGGGTCTGGACGTGGTCGCGCCAGCCGGCGTAGTCCATCTCGCCGTAGAAGAACGCGTAGTGGTGGAAGGACAGCAGCGTGCCGTCGAAGCGGCTGTCGTTGCAGATCGGCCTGAGGTCCTGGCTGTAGCCGGTACCGCCGATGAGCACCCGGCCGGGAGGAGCCGAATAGTGGTAGTCGAGCCAGTCCGCCGCGACGTTGCGCCACTCTGCCGAGCTGTAGCCGTGCGGCTCGTTCATCGGCTCGAAGTAGACCCGGCTGTTGGAGCCGTACTGGTCGGTCACGGTCGACCACATCGTGTTGAACGCGCTCATGTTCGTGATCCGGCCACCGGAGGCGGCCCCGTCCTCCCAGTAGGCGAGGATGACCTTGAAGCCGCGGTCGGTGGCGGCGTCGATGGCGCCGCGGTAGGCGTTCCACCACGAGGTGCCGACGGTGTGGGTGTTGACGGGCAGCCGGACGGTGTTGGCGCCGACGTGAGCCTCCATGTCGTCGTAGACGGCGTTGGCCTTGGCTCGCACGGTGTCGTAGCTGTCCGAGGAGCTCAATCCGTCGATGACGAGCCGGCCGGTGCTGAAGTTGTCGCCCAGCACGGCCCAGTTGAAGCCCCTGAACTGGCTGGTGTCCGCGGACGCCGGCGCGGCTCCCGCGAGGACGGTGACCGGCACGAGCGCCAGGGAGGCCAGCGCGGTCAGCAGGAGGCGGCGGAGCGACCGCCGTCGATGTGGTGATGGTGCGTCGTAGTCAGCATTCATGATGGTTGACCGATCCCGTGCGACCTTGCACGTAAGAGGTGGTATCTGTTGATGGTGACGTCAACATTCGTTGATGTTAACGTCAACACTTGCGGTTATTATGGCATTCGTCACAACGGTGGTCAAGGTCGCCGGCGTGCTGACTTGTGTTCGTATGACCGCGTTGATCGTGGCCGGAGCGGAAATGAGGGACGCGATGGGCGAAGCCGGGGCGAGCGGCACGGAGGACACCGGCACTCGGCGCGCCAAGCGGGTGTCGATATCCGATGTCGCGCACGCGGCCGGAGTCTCGATGCAGACCGTCTCGCGAGTCGCGAACGGGCACCCCGGCGTGGTCTCCTCGACCCGGGAGCGCGTGCTCGCCGCGATGCGCCGGCTGGGCTACCGGCCCAACAGCGCCGCCCGCGCGCTGCGCAACGGACGGTTCCGCACGATCGGCGTGATCCTGTTCAGGCTCACCGCCACCGGCAAGAGCGAAACGGTGGAGGCGATCACCGCCCACGCCGCCTCCGAGGGGTACACGACCACGCTCATCCCCATCGACGTCCCCACACACGACAACATGCTCGGCGCCTTCACACGGCTGAACGAGCTGGCCGTCGACGCCGTCATCGTCATCATCGAGACCGACCTGCTGGACACGACCATCGTCCAACTGCCGCCCGGGATACACGTCGTCGTCGTGGACTCCGACGCCGGGGACCGCTACCGCGTCATCGACTCCGACCAGATCGGCGGCACCCGCAGCGCCGTCGACCACCTGCTCGCGCTCGGCCACCGGACGGTCTGGCACGTGACCGGCCCGGAGACCTCGTTCGCGAGCCGACGCCGCGCCAAGGCGTGGCAGGACGCGCTCGAAGCCGCGGGTCGGCCCGTGCCGGAGCCGGTGCGCGGCGACTGGTCGGCCGCCTCCGGCCACGCCGCGGGCCTCGAGCTGGCGGACCGGCCCGACTGCACCGCGGTGTTCGCCGCCAACGACCAGATGGCGCTCGGTATGCTGCGCGCCTTCCATGAACGAGGTCGGTCCGTCCCGGGCGACATCAGCGTCGTCGGCTTCGACGACATCCCCGACGCCGCGTACTTCACGCCCCCGCTGACCACCATCCAGCAGGACTTCGCCGAAGTGGGGCGACGGAGCGCCGAAGCGGTCCTGCGCCAGATCCGCGAGCACACCGCCCCGCGACCGGGAACCGATATCGTTCCGACCCGGCTGGTGATCAGGAACAGCACCGCGCCTCCGCCGACCCGGCCGTAACGGCCGCCGCGGGAGGCCGTCAGGCCGGAGGCCGGTGGCCTGAGCGGTCGGCGGCGTCTTCGCCCTGGCCGGCCATCCGGCCCGAACCGGTCTCGCCGCGTCCGAACTCGTCGCGGCGCACGACCACCTCGCCGCCCTGCGCGACCACCGGCTCCTGCGCCCGCACCTGGCGCTGGCCGCCGCCGAACACCACTTGCGCGGGCATCGCGTCCCGGTCCGGCGAGCCGCCACCGGCGAACCGTTCATCCCGGCCGAAGCGGCCCACGGGGCGGCCCTCCTCCTCCGACAAGCCACGGGGACCGCGTGGGGACTCGTTCGTACCGCGTCGCGGCACGGGCTTCACGTCGTCGCATTGTGACCGGGGGCGTACTGCTCGGCGTACTCCCCCGTCGCCGGAACGACGGTGATGACGTCGATCATGACGCCGTCCGGCGCGGCGACGATGAAATGGCGCTGGCCGAATTCCTCGGTGCGCAACGGGAGCAGTTCACTCAGGCCCGCCCGGTCGATCAAGCGATCGTGTTCGGCATCGACGTCGGCAACCTCGAAGTTGAGCAGCAGACCGCCCTGGATCGAAGTGCGGCGGCCCTCCGGGAGGGTCGGATGGGTGCTGTCGAGGAGCGCGAGTTCGTAGTGCGGGGCATCGGGGCGGTGGAGGCTCACATACCAGTCGGCGGCGAAGGTGGCCTCGAAGCCGAAGTGGCGTGTGTAGAAGTCCTGCGAGGCAGGAAGGTCGCGAGTGGCGATCACTGGGTAGAAGCTGTCGAGTCGGTTGTTCATGGCGATGCTCCCGGTGGTTCCGAAGGTATTTCGCATACCTTGGGTATGCGAATGCGATGCTAGCATACCTCGGGTATGTGAAACCGAGGACGGAGCGCGCATGACCACGAGGGCCGAGCAGCGGGAGGCGACGCGGCGGGCATTGCTGGCCGAGGGGCGCCGTCGATTCGCCGCCCACGGGTACCACGACGTGGTGCTCGCCGAGACCGCCCAGGCCGTCGGGGTCACCAAGGGCGCCGCTTACCACCATTTCGGCAGCAAACTGGGGCTCTTCCGGGCCGTCGTCAGCGAAGTGCAGCGAGAACTCGGCGAGCGGGTCGCCGGAGCCGCTGAGCGCCACCGCGATCCATGGGAACAGATGCGTGCCGGCTGCCGGGCGTACCTGAAAGCCGGCTCGGATCCGAGCGTGCGCCAAATCCTTCTGGTGGACGCCCCCACCGTCCTCGGATGGGACGAATGGCACGCGATGGACGAGGCGCACTCGGCCCGGCATCTGGCCGAGGCGCTCCAGACGCTGGCAGAGGCCGGTCTCATCGAAAGCCAGCCGGTCGAACCGCTGACACGACTGCTGTCGGGCGCGATGAACGAGGCGACCATGTGGTTGGCTCGATCAAGCGACCCACACGCGCTGGAGCATACCGAGCGCGCACTCCAACGGCTGCTCGACGGCCTGCTGATCCGGAGCGAGTCTGAGCGTTCGCCGTAGCCTCGTCCGTGGGCCGGGGACCGTCGCGGCGGACGAGGACCGGCCGGACGGCGTCATACTCCGGCTGCGTCTCGCGGTTCGTTCCAGAGCCGGTGCAACCGCTCCGCCAGCGCGCGAGGGCGCGCGAGAGCGACCATGTGGCCGCCGTCGATCTCGTCGGGGACGATGCCGAGGCGCTCGGCGACGTGGGCCCTGGCGAAGTCCGGCGGGAAGAACCGATCGTCGCGGCACAGCAGATACCGGGTCGCAACGTCGGGCCAGGCCTGGAGCGGTGACGGCTCGTCCCACCCACCGTTCTGTTCTCGCCCGTTCTCGTACTGGCCGGCGATCAGTTCCTCGGGCACGCCGTTGAAGAACGCGTCGATCTCCTCCTGCCGGGTCGCGATGGAGACACCAAGGTCGTTGAAGCCGGTGGCGGACCACCACTGGCTCGGGCTCTCCCCCGGTCGCGGGATCATCGCGGTGACGAGCACCAGCAGTTCAGTCTCGATACGGGAGCAGACCACCGGCGCCACCAGCCCGCCGAAGGAGTGGGCGACGACGGCCAGTCGCGGATGGCCGGAGCATTCGGAGACGACCGCGTCGGCGTACTCGGCGATTCCGTTGCTCGCGTCCTCGGTCGGCAGGTCGACCGCGATCACCTCGTGGCCGAGCGCGCGCAGCTGCGGTTCCACCAGATGCCAGTCCCATGCGCTGCTTCCTCCGCCGTGGATGAGCACGAAGGTGGCCGGCTCGATGTCGTTTCCCATGAGGTTTCCTCTTTCTCGTATCGGACTTCTTATTCATCGGCGTGCTCTGGAGCGGGCTCGCCGTCGCGCCCTCGGCGCGGACGTTCGGCCTTCAGCACGATCGCGACGGCGAGCAGGACCACGGCGCCGCCCGCCGCGATCGGCGTCGTCACCACCTCGTCCAGCACCAGCCAGCCCAGGAAGACCGCGACCAGTGGATTGATGTAGGCGTAGGTGGCCACCAGGGAGACGGGCGCGGCCTGCAGCAGCCAGACATAGGCCGAGAAGGCGACGACCGAGCCGAACACCACGAGGTAGGCCCACGCGGTCCATGAACCGGCGGAGTACATCGCCGGTTCGAACCGCTCGCCGCCGCCCAGTCCGACGACGGTGAGGACGGCCCCGCCGACCAGCATCTCGTAGACGGTCGTGACGAAAGGGTCACGAGGCAGTCGCAGTCGCGACTGGTACCACGACCCGAATGCCCACGCGACGGAGGCGAACACGACCAGACCCACAGTCCAGAAGGGAAATCCGGCGCTCGCGCCATTGGAGACCAGCAGTACGGCGAGTCCGAGGAACCCGACGACGGCTCCGAGAACGGCCGACCGTGCGGGCCGCTCTCCGGACAGCCGTCGGTACAGCAGGACCCAGAGCGGGACCCCTGCGATGAGCAGCGCCGTCAGGCCCGAGGGGGCTCCACCGTTCTCGGCGACGGTCACCATGCCCTGGCCGCACACCAGCAGCACCAGGCCGAGCAATGCGCAAGACCCGAGCTCGGCGCGGCCGATGCTCAGCCGGCGCCATCCGCCGCGAACGCTCAGGAACGCTCCGAGCAGGACCCCGGCGAGGAGGAACCGCGTACCGGCGGCGAGGAGCGGCGGCATGTCCTCGACCATCACGCCGATGCCGAGGTAGGTCGAGCCCCAGACGAGGTACACGGTGCCGAGCGCGAAAGCGATGAGCAGGAGCCGCGGTGGTGGATCCACGCGGTCCGCCATCGCGGTCGCCGCGGTGCGCCGGTGGAGCTCGGTCGCCATCGTCGTCACCGCCGACCGGTGCGATGGACGAAAAGCGGTTCGTCGTGTGCTGCTGGGGTCATACTGGTGACGCTAGCCTTGGATTTACATCATGAAAAGCGATAATAAACGATCAAAGCCATCGTTATTGCTTATCTTCCTTGCTAGGCTCGGTGCCATGACCGAGGTCGACCTGCGACATATCGCCACCATGGCCGCGGTGGTCGATGAGGGCTCATTCGGTCGGGCGGCCGCCCGACTGGGTTACACGCAGTCGACGGTGAGCCAGCAGATCTCCTTGCTGGAGAAGGCGGTCGGCGGCGCGGTCTTCGACCGCCCGGGCGGCCCGAAGCCGGTCCGGATCACCCCGCTCGGCAAGGTGGTCCTCGCCCACGGCCGCGATCTGCTGGCGAAGGCGCAGGCGATGACGACCGCCGTCGAACGCTTCAACGCGGGCGAGGCGCGGATCGACATCGGCACGTTCCAGAGCCTTTCGAATGTGCTGCTGCCGCGGCTCGTACGCCGGTTGCGCGAGGAGCATCCCGGTTGCGACATCAGGCTCGTCGAGGACGAATCCGAAGAGCCGCCGATCGGCGAGGTCGATCTGATGTTCTCCGACACCCTCGTCGACGGCGACATCGAGCACCGCAAACTGTTCGACGACCCGTACGTGCTGGTGGCGCCGCACGGCGCCTTTCCCGACGGCCCGGTGCGGTTCGCCCAACTCGACGGCGCTCCGATGGTGGCGTGGCCGCCGACCTGCGACCAGCCACGGGTGGAACGGGCCTTCGCGAGCAACGACGCCGAGCCTCGGATCGTTTTCCGCGCCGCGGGAAACGAGGCGGTCTTGTCGATGGTGCGGGCCGGGATCGGATCGGCGGTGCTCCCGCGGCTCGTCGTCCACGGCGCCGCCGCACCCTCCGACGAGGCGCTCGCCGTCCACAAGCTCGTGCCGGAGCTGGCACCTCGCGAGATCTTCCTGCTCTGGCAGGGCGGACGCACGCAGTCCCCGCTCGCGGAACGGGCGATCCAGATCGCCGTCGACATCGCGGCGACCTACCGAGAGGCGTGACAGCCCTCATGCGGGTCCGTTCCCCGGCCGGTCCAGCCATTCCGAGAGCAGCGCGCGTTCGGCGTCGGTGAGGCTCGGGAGCTTCGACGCGGCGGCCCGGAGCGCGGCGGCCACGTTCACGTGGTCGGAGCGAGGTTCCGGCGCATCGGTGAGGATCTGGCGCATCACCGACTCGTACATCGCGTCGGCGAGCTCGAGCTCGCGTTCCTCGGCCGGCATGGCCAGCAGGGTGAGAACGGCGCCGATACCGGCGGCCTGAATGAGTTCGACGGCGCGACGTTCGGTGACGCGGAGCCGACCGATCGCCGCGATCCGGCGCACGCGAGCGCGCAGGACTTCCAGCCCGGCGGCCTCCGCCGAGGGACGGACGCCGCGGGCGGGATCGGTGATCAGACCGATGAGCGCCGCGTTCTCGAGCCCGAAGCCGATGTGCGCGTTCCAGCCGGCTCGCAAGTCCTCCAGCGGATCGAGTTCCTCGGAGACCGCCTTCGCGTCCAGATGGGCGGTGTAGACGTGCTCGGCGACGGCGTCGAGCAGCGCGTCTTTGTCCTCGAAGAAGCGGTAGATGGTCGGCGCCTGCATGCCGGCCGACTGTGCGACCGCGCGGATGGTGACGGCCTGTACGCCCCGCTCGCGCAGGAGCCGCGCGGCGACCTCGACGATGCCCGCTCGCGTCCGGTGCCTGCTCGTGCTTCCGGTTCTCGCCTCCGCCATGCCCCTGATGATAGCCGCTGTTGCTACCCTCGTTGATAACGATGTTAATAACGTCGCTAATACCCGCTTCGAGAGGACCTCACATGATCGTCATCACCGGCGCCACCGGCCGACTCGGCTCGCAGATCGCCGAGCGGCTTCTCGACCGGATCCCCGCCGACGGGCTCGGCGTCAGCGTCCGCGACACCGACCGCGCCGCCGACCTCGCCGCGCGCGGAGTGCGCGTGCGACGCGGCGACTTCGCCGATCCCGAAACCCTCGCCGAATCCTTTGAAGGCGCCGCCCAAGTCCTCGTCGTCTCGACGAACCTGACGAGCGAGGCGGCGCTCGCGCAGCACGCGACGGCGATCGACGCCGCACGGGAAGCAGGAGCTCGCCGCGTCCTCTACACCAGCCACCAGGGCGCCTCTGCCCATTCACTGTTCGCGCCGATGCCCGGCCACGCCGCCGCCGAGCGACGCCTGTCCAAGACCGACGCGCCGCACACCGCGCTCCGCAACGGCTTCTACGCGGCCACCGTCCCACTCCTGCTCGGACGAGCGCTCGAGACCGGCGAACTCATCGCCCCGGCCGATGGGCCCGTCTCGTGGACCGCGCACGCGGACCTCGCCGAGGCCGCCGCGATCGTCCTCGCCGAGGAGGCCCGCTTCGACGGGCCCACTCCACCGCTGACCGCGCCGGAGGCGCTCGACCTCGACGACATCGCCGGCATCCTCACCGAGCTCACCGGGCGCACGATCAGACGCGTGGTCGCCGACGACGCCGCGTGGGCGTCCGAACTCGTCACGCACGGCGTGCCCGAGGAGCAGGTCGAGATGCTGGTCGGCATGTTCCGGGCCGCACGCCGAGGCGAGTTCGCCGCCACCGGAACCGAGCTCGAGCATCTCCTTCGACGCCCGGCCACTCCGCTCCGATCCGTACTGGCAGCGACCCTCGCACGTCGTTCGACGGTGGACGGCCAAGAACGGTGAGCGACCGAGATTCGGAGAATCCTCGCCCGATTGATTACTGAACGTTATCTTGTATGCGCTAAGAGTAGTTATCAGTGGTGGCCGCATGTGCTGCGGGCTTCCACGGTGCGGGCGTGCCTATCGCCGACGCAGCACCACAACGAGAGGAGATCCGCTCATGACCGCGAACACCGACGTTCGCCCCACCAGGTCCCGATGGCGCCGCCTGTCCACGGTGCTCACCTCGACGACCGCGACACTGTTGCTGGCCGGCGCGGGCGCCGCGGGTGCCGCTGCTCCGCAGCAACCGATTCCGGGGCCCGGGGTCCCCGAGATCCCCTCGGCTCCCGCGGTAGGGGAAACGTTCGAGCTCCCGCTGGCCTCCGACGAGTTCGGCCTCACGTTCACCGAGGCCGGCCGCCGTCTCGCCGGACTCGACGCCGGCGAACAGGCGTCGGCCACCGCCGACCTCGAGGGCAACGTCGACTTCCGCGTAGCGGACGCCGACCCGCTCGATCCGTGGTCGATGAAGCTCGAGATCTCCGGCTTCGCCATGAAGTCCACCACCGCCGAGACCCCGGCCGCCCCGGTCGGCCCCGCGGAGCAAGACCAGGGCCTGGGCGAGATCACCATCGAACAGGGCGATTTCGAAACGACTCCCGAATCGCTCGTGAAGATGATCTCGCAGTCGCCGCCGAAGTGGGAGCAGACCATGTTCCTCGACTTCACCATGACCATCGAGCGGCCACCGGAGACGGCGGCCGAGCAGGTCCGCGAGCCACTGGTGCTGTCCACCAAGGAACCCGGCAAGCTCATCGGCCAACTGGACAACTTCCCGCCGAAGGGCGAGATCTACCAGCTCGAGAACCCGATCAAACTCGTCATACCCGACAACCCCGAGGAGACGATCGCCCAGATCGACAAGTTCCCCGTCAAGGTCGGCGGATTCTAAGCCCGCCGGTGGGGCGGCGATCAGCCACGCCGCCCCAC
This sequence comes from Glycomyces tarimensis, assembly GCF_054776215.1. Lineage (NCBI taxonomy): Bacteria > Bacillati > Actinomycetota > Actinomycetes > Glycomycetales > Glycomycetaceae > Glycomyces > Glycomyces tarimensis. The sequence goes on along the minus strand of NZ_BAAHCB010000015.1, from coordinate 152,155 downwards.
CGGCGCGGACTCAGTCAGAGCGCTCGATTGCCGCCTGACGCCGCTGGGCCTCACGGACCCGAGCGACGTCCAGTTTCACCGACCGGTCGAAGGAGTAGATGCCGTTCTGCTCCTGGAAGACGTCGGTGAGCTGGGTGTAGCAGTAGCCGAACATCAGCGGGTCGTCCAGCAGCACACCGGTGAGGCCCTCGAACCGCCGATGGAACGCTTCTTCCGACTCCGGGGCCTTCCCGTAGCCCCACGAACTGTCGCCGCCCCGGTCGTCGAAGGACGCGCTGGCCGTGGTGTCAGGGCGCCACCATATGCCGCCGAACTCGCTGCAGAACCACGGCTGCCCGGAATACGGCACGGAGATCGCCTCGCCCTCCAGACGCCCCACATTGGTGTGCGGCCGGTCGTGCTCCAGACCGGACATTTCAGCGGCGAACTCGTCCGGATCCTGCGTGTAGTCGTGCGAGTCCCAGACATCGGACTCGGGGACGCGGTGTGAGTAGCCCGAAGCGTCCAACACGGGCCTGGAGGTGTCCATCGCCTTGGCGGCGAGGAACATCGCCCTGGTCACGTCATCGAGCACCTGTCCGCGATCGGTGAGCGGCTGATGGGTCTCGTTCAGCCCGCACCAGCCGATGATCGACGGGTGGGAGTAGTCGCGCTCGAGCGCCTCGAGCCACTGGGCGATGAAGCCGGGCGTCGGGCGCTGGTACTCGCCGCGCACGGCGGTGCCCTCTTCGACGGCGCCCCAGTCGCCGAACTCGCCCCAGCAGAGGTAGCCCAGGCGGTCGGCGTGGAAGAGGAAGCGCTCCTCGAACACCTTCTGGTGCAGCCGGGCCCCGTTGAACCCTGCCTGGAGCGACAGTTCGATGTCGCGCGCCAATGCCTCGTCGCTCGGCGCGGTCATGAGTCCGTCGGGGTAGTAGCCCTGGTCGAGGACGAGCCGCTGGAAGACCGGGCGGCCGTTGAGCAGGACGGCCTTGCCGTCTATGCTCACCGACCGCAGGCCGGCGTAGGTCGCCACCGCGTCGACGACCTCGCCCGAGGCGTCGCGAAGCTCGATCGCGACCTCGTAGAGGTGCGGGTCCTCGGGGCCCCAGAGCCGCACCCGGTCCGCGGGCAGGGCCAGGGTGAGCCGCGGTGACAGGTCCAGGTCGGCGCGGACGCTCGCCTCCGCCACTGCGCCGTCGCCGTCGCGCACGGACGCGGTGAGCGTCCAGCCCGCCCGGTCGCCGACTCGACCGGTGCCGCTGCGGCGCAGCGGCTGCTCCAGGTGGAACGCCGCACCCGCCACATCAGGGGTGAGGCGCGGGCGGGAGAGCGACACGTCGGGCACCGGCTCGGCCCAGACAGTCTGCCAGATGCCGGTGGTCCGCGTGTAGAGGCACTCGTAGTTGTCGTGGCGGGTGGACTGCTTGCCGCGAGCCTGGGGCTCGTCTCGGCTGTCGCACGCCCGCACGACGACGGTCGCAGTGCCGCGCAGGTGTCCAAGATCGACGGTGAAGGGGGTGAACCCGCCGCGGTGACGACCGACCTCCCGGCCGTCCACCCAGACCGTCGCGTCGTGGTCGACGGCGCCGAAGTGCAGCAGGGTGCGCCGCCCCGCCCACGACTCGGGGACGGTCAGCTCGCGCCGGTACCACACGGCGTGCAGAAAGTCCGTGTCCTCCACACCGGACAGCTTGGACTCGGGCGCGAAGGGCACGGTGATGGCCCCCTCCAGCGGGCGCTCGCGCAGCCCTCGTTCGAGGCCGGTGTCAGCCCGGTCGATCTCGAATTCCCACTGGCCGTTCAAGTTCAGCCACTCGGGACGGACCATCGATGGACGTGGGTACTCCGGCCGCGGGACGTCGCCCGGCGCGGTGGTGCCTCGCTGCGTCACTCCAAGGTCTCCTCTTGTGCTGGGTGCATGGTCCCGAAGCGCGCCGGGGCGCGGCGGGCGCAGAAGCCGCTGCCGTCGCAAGCGGGTTCGGTCCTTCCTCGAACCCTGATCGCGCCCGGCTGGAGGCCGCCTCGGGGGCCGATGCGGTGTCCCGGCCCGACGGTCAACCTAATGAACCTTCATCCTTGTGTCAAGAGGGACTCCAGTCGAGAAGGGAGACTCGTCGGACGACCGGGCGTTCCAGCGGCCGGCGGCAGTCGATCCTGAAAGCGGCCTTGCCGCCTCGACGATCGACGGCCTCCCATGGACCGCCCCGCGCCCCGGCGACGTTGCTCGGACAGGCGATGCGCTCCCAGGCCGTCAGTGCCGTGGTCGACGAATATCGCGCTCCGGTCAGCGGCGTGCGATGCTGAAGGCATGTGTCGAAGCATTCAATCCCTGCACAACCTCCAGCCGCCCGCCACCAGCGATGAAGTCACCGCGGCGGCGCTCCAGTACGTCCGCAAGATCAGCGGGTCCTCGCGACCGTCACAGGCCAACCAGGAGGCCTTCGATCGGGCGGTCGCCGCGGTCGCCGCGGCCACGCAGGAGCTCCTGGACTCGCTGGTGACCACGGCGCCGCCGCGAGACCGGGAGGTCGAGGCGGCCAAGGCGAAGGCGCGCGCGGCGGCGCGCTTCGGCGATAGATGACCGCGTCCGATTCGTCGCTCGAATAACGCCGCGAACGCACCGTTCACCTCCTC